>CAZALJ010000442.1:0-1501 GCA_964485715.1 uncultured archaeon | reverse complement strand
CGCCAGACAGCCAAAGATACGTTAATCCGGAAGTCTGTTATGAGTGATTTGATTGACTAAGGGGAAAATGTGGAATAGAAATGATGTTCTAACAAAACACTAAAAAAACAAGGTGAGGAGAGATAAGAATAATCTAGAGGAAAATCCATTGTCAATGGAAGAACTACTTACCAAGGAAAATTACCCAGAATTAGCTAAACCATGGGATACGCCGTGTATGATTTGTGACCATTTAGAAAAATGCAATCTTGGTCAGGAATTCAATCCAATAGGATGTCCTTGGCTAAATCATTATTTGAACTTAAATCTACATTAATGATTAACAGATATTATTTTTGTTTCATTCCTAATTGGCCAATAATAAAGCTACATACTAATAAGTCTACACCCTCATCAGAAATCATTTAATTAATTAGTTTTCAAGCCTTTTTTATGAAGTTGCTTCTTATAGAGCCGCCAAAGAATTACTGGTTTGTGATGGGAGAATATTTACCACCTCCTTTCAATCTTATTCTTTTAGCAGCAGTCGTGGAAAAGGAATTACCTGACTATGAAGTAAAAATCATTGACTCTCAAGCTGAAAAACTGGACTGGATGGCCTTAGAACAGAGAATTAAGCAAGAAAAAGCTGACATTGTAGGTACAGGGAGTCATGCTACCTGTAATGCATATAAAACGGTTCGTACACTTGATCTTGCTAAGCAATTAGACCCAGAAGTTATTACAATCACTGGTGGTTCACATTTTACTATGCTCGATGAAGAGACACTCACTCAATACCCAGTTATTGACATTATTGTACGTTACGAGGCAGAAAAAGCTCTTGTTGACTTATTAAAGCACTTTCAGATTCATGGTTTATCAAAAGATGAGTTAAAGAATGTCAAAGGAATTGCATTTAGCCAAAATGGTGATTTTAGGAGGACAAATGATTATCCCCCGCTAACAAGTGAAGAATTAGATAAATTCCCCTATCCAGCATATCATCTCCTTCCAGATATGACTCAATATCACTTTGCTATGATGAGTGATGCTCCGTATATTCTTCTTGAGGATTCTAGAGGTTGTACACATAATTGCACATTCTGTTCACAAACCACTTTCTATCGTCGACATTGGAGTACCAAATCAGTAAACCGAATAGTTGATGAAATGGAGTGGATGTATGAGACATTTGGGAGTCGTTTCTTTTGGTTTACCGGAGACAATTTCTGTGGGGGAAAACCCAAATTAATCGAAGAACTGTGTCAGGAGATGCTTTCTCGTGGTTTAAATGGAGATGAAATAGAGTGGTTTGCTCAGATGCGGGTTGATAGTATTTTAAAAATAGGTGATGGTTTATCAACAATGAATCGTGCAGGGAACTATTGGCAATTAGTGGGCGGAGAATCGCCATTTACAGACGTTTTGAAAGAGTTTAAGAAAGGAATTCATGGAGAACAAACAATAGATGCTATTAAATTATTGAAAGATAATAATATTCTTGCTCAGCTAATGATAA
>CAZALJ010000441.1:0-1508 GCA_964485715.1 uncultured archaeon | reverse complement strand
ATGTCAGAAATAAGATCAAGAACTAAGATTTCACTCCCTGTTTTTCTTTCTGTTCCAATTCGTCCCTGTATCGATCCTTCACCAATAAGATATTGTAGTGCCATGGAAAGAACTTCAGCAGGCAATTTCATTCGTTTACGTAAGTAACCAATTGAAATTTCTTTGGCTCCATATTTTTTAGCTACTATTTTGATTTCGTTTTCAAGAGAGTCGAGCATTTCTGTGTCGAATGCACTTAAGGTTTGAATTTCCTCTTCAGTTGTTTCACCTTCAAATGCTTGACGAATCTCTTCTAACATTCGTTCTCGATCTTCATCAGTAATTTCTGGAACAATAGCACTAAATATTACAGGATCAGCGATTTTTTGATAAAGAGAATTTAATTCTGAATCAAGACTTATATCACTAAGATCTGAACCTTGTTGGGTTACCGCTAGCGCTAAATCCTGTGAAGGGTTAAAAGCAACATTTAAAAGCAAATTTTCAGTTCCTTGGAGGATACAAGCATCTACTCCTCCAGCCCCTACCTCCATGTCAATTCGTTCGACAAGAGAGAGAAGAGAAGTTATAGAAATAGCGAATAGAAACTCGTCCATCTCTTCTGCGGAAGATACTCAGACTGGGAAGCCTTCTGATGAAACAAGTCCTATCGTTTCGTATTTTTTTTGATATCCGACTTGAAAGATGAATTTTAGAATAATCTTGAGAATATCTAAAGGGTCAAAAGTCGTATCAGATAGAGTTAGGAGGAATACATCGAATCCAAGTGGGTACATAGTTACTGCATTATTGTGGCTTTTAATTGTGATAGAATTCCACGCTTCTAATTGTAATTCGTTAGTCAAGATGCTGATGAGATAATGCCACGCTTGTCCAAGTAGAGCAGAATTTTTAACATCTGTTTCTTTTTTAGAGGTTGAAAACGTTTTTATGTCTGTATTTAGCTGAATTAAGATCATATATTCAAGTTGGGAAGCGTCGAGTTCAGATTCGGCTAGAGTGAGAGCTTCTTTAGTTATCTCAAACCATTGAAGAGAATCCATTGATAATTCATGTTCCTTGGCTATAATTTCACTTTCAGCTCAGTATTTAGCTTTTCAGCAATGAGGTTAGGACTTCCAGAGGGATCAGTTACAACTAAGGATATCAAGTGCGGCGATATAGCAATTGCAATGTCCCGGGCCTTCCCTTGGACATGTATTAGTCGTACTCTCTCTGGTGAGAGAGTCGAAAGCGTGCGGTCTCCTAAAGAGGCACTTGCTCCTGCAAGAGCAGCATATCTATTCAGGATTCCAGAATCTGTAATTTCTGAGACTCCATTTTCTGATTCACGGTCGAATGTTAAGATTGGAAGTCCTTCAGGGGTTATTAGGGAGATCATCTGAACCTGTGAATTCTTTTGGAACACGTCTTCTAAAATAGTACGTAATTCATCCTTTACTTGTTCATCCAATCTCTAACACACCTCATTTGGCAAGCTATAGAAGGTATGAATGAGTTTAGGTTCC
>CAZALJ010000440.1:0-1530 GCA_964485715.1 uncultured archaeon | reverse complement strand
AGGAAAGCTCGAAAATTCTTCGCTCTAAATAAACCTCTAATTTCAAAATGGAAAGATATTCTTCCACCAAACTTTAATGTGAAAAAAATTGATAAATCTCTCCTAGAAAGCGATATTAACAATACTATCTCAATTATTGATGAAATAAATGAATGTTGGCATTCAGTTGATGATTTTTTAGAGAAATGCTTCGGTTTCTGTGTGGTTTATACTTCTGAAGAAGGGGAAGAAGAAATCCAAGGCTGGTGTACAGGTGAGTATTTGAGTGAGGGAAAATGTGGGATTGGCATTGAAACTTTTCGAAATTATCAACAAAGAGGTTTTGCTACTGCTATGGCTTCAGCTTTTGTTGAACATAGTTTATCGCTCAATATTCAACCACACTGGGATTCTTTTACAGATAATCATACCTCAATACGCGTTGCTGAGAAAGTAGGCTTTAAAAAGATTCAAGATTATGATGTATTGTTTGGAGATTTCACAAAAAATTACTTACTAACATAGAATAATTTCCAATTATCTTTTTTTTCCTACAGTTAAGAGATTAACCGTTCTTCTCCGTCAAGACCAAGAATATTGTTTAAGCTTTCATCCTCAAAAGCAGCTATGGCACAAACACCGCAATTAATATTCTCTGCTGCTAGATACAAGTTCTGACCCACATGACCCGCATCCAAGTGTAGGTAACGATATCCTCTCTCTCCATACCGCCATTTCATTCTCTCTACAACTGCTACTAGTAAAAACGTTACAGCACTTTTTTTTACTTGAGATTGATCAAGGCAGGCCTTAGTAATCCTATCTGAGATAGCCTTATCTAAATTTAATGGAGTAAGCTTATGCTTAATCGCTAAAAATCTATAGATGCCTGATTGCAGTCCATCAATTCTGTTCACCAAGAGATAGGTCTCAAAAGCATGACGGGCTCCTGCAGAAGGGACCGTTCGAAGAGTAGCATTACTGCCCAGAACCTCCTTCACTCCTTGAGAACACCAAAGTAACCACGATAATTCTGTTAATGTAAGAGATTGCTCTGAATATTTTCGTATACTCGTACGAGCTTCAATCGCATCTCTTAAACTCATTTGATTGACAATAATTTCTTTAGCTGTAGGTAAATCAATAACGTGATTTGAAGGGTCATAATCCAACTCTAATGGCGGTTGGGGGAGACCTTTACTTTGATTTGATGGCTCCATATATTTATAATGAGTTTTTTTCATAAATTCTTTTCCTATTTCTTTTATCATTAGCAATCAACCTCTTTATTTCAAAACTCAAAATCAAAAGTGGGAATCGTGAAGATAGATAATTCTAGAGTTTTTATGACTAAATAATTCTACATTACCTTTATTCTTTTGGATAAAATTATAAAGCGGAAATTCATTATCCTTAGAAACATTATCTCACTTCTCACAAATAATTATCATAGTGGATTTCAATGAAATCTTCAAGATTAAAAATCATTTTTCTTATTCATATTCTTATGTTTTTCGTACCTAGACTGAATTACATTGAATCAATAGGTGG
>CAZALJ010000439.1:0-1559 GCA_964485715.1 uncultured archaeon | reverse complement strand
CTTTGGCATCCTACTGCTCGCTACCATTCAAATTATCAGAACCAGGAAGAAGAAGAACTAAACCCTCTCCCTTCCCCCTTTTTTCTTTTTTTTTAATTTGGATCATACGTACTTTTCTATTGAGCCTTTCAGGAGTTAAAAGACCCTCCATCACTCTGATCTTTTCCTTCCTTCATTTCATTTTTAGTTGCATCTCTGCCCTTTTATCTGACGACTCTTCTGCTAGGAATGTATGGGGATAGTAATTTGCGATGAATATATTCATAGAAAAAACATTATACTGCATATTAGAATAACAATTTAACTTAACTTATCGCGCAAAATATCCTGGAAGAAGTAACTATTCTTAGAATAAATTAAAGTATTGCTTTGGAGGCCCAATTTATGAATGATTTGCGAAGTAGATTGCGAATATCAGATCAAAATCTAAAAGAAATTAATGAATTTTTATTACGAGAGGATAATCCACTCATTAATGATCTCTTAGAACTTATTGACAAATATGGTGGGGTTAATGAGATTAACCTCAAAGCTGAGGAAGCCAGAGAACTGGACAACCTACTTGATCGGCTAGATAAGATAAAACCAGAATATGTGAAAGATCTCGAGTGGTTATTTGCTCAGCGAGATCAACGAGCTTTCATTGGAATCGATGATTATCGGCGGAAAATATTAGGGGACGATGTCAACAGGTTCAAATTTGACGAATCTTTTGCTGTAACTTTAGAACTTTCAGCATGTCAATATTTTCCTTTCTTGATCGAGGAAGCCCAACGTGCCATCACCAACCAGGATTTGATGCCTGGACGAATCATTCGAGTCAGAAATATGAAAGAACAAGAAGAAGATGGTGACTTGTTGGCAATGGCTGTAGCCATGCAGATCATCGGTGCAACTTATGTTGAAACTTTGGATACTAAAGGTACAGCTCCAGGTCCTGATGGTAATCCTATCAATGTCCATCTGGGTGGTCCAGATACTATCACGGGCTACTTTGGCGGTGTGGGCCAACCAAATGACTTTGCTCTCAAATGGGTAGATGAATACTTATATTATTATACAAATTATGGGGTTGAACAGGTCCTCAACATCAATCTAGGGACCATTCTTTTAGGGTATTTTCTCTATAAATTAGGGATAAACAACGAATTCAAGATATCAGTGTTCGTGGGCAACGATAATCCATATTCTTGTTTTTGGACACTTCTTACTGCCAAATTGTTTGCACGTGAGGATGGCAGCAGTCCATTGATCGGGTTTAATCTTTCCAACTCGGTGAATAATCAAACAATTGAGTTGAGCGCATATATTCGTAATGAATTTGGGTTTGAAGACGTAGTCCGTCTAGAGCATCATGTGATCGAGACTTGGAAGAGTATTGTACGGCAACCCTATGACCGCCGTCAAGAATTGGTTGACCTAGCACCAAAAGTCAAGAATATTAGTGCAAAGCACGAGGGCGGCAATGTTGAAGTTGATGGGACTCGAGATCATCCTTCCGACATTCTGGATTATTTCCGCTCAAAAGAAGATATCACGAAAGCTAACGACTGGGATGC
>CAZALJ010000438.1:0-1580 GCA_964485715.1 uncultured archaeon | reverse complement strand
TAAATCTTCCATGGGACTAATCCCGGCCACACCAATGGCAACGTTGACTGTTCCTACTCGAAAAGGGCGGCCGAAGGTATCTGAGATAATAACAGCGACATTTTTTCCTAATTCTACAAGTACTCGTTCTTTTATTCGTCGAGCTGACAAATCAGGATCATTAGGAAGGGAAATTACAGTCTCACCAGGTGTATTGGATTTATCCACACCACTATTAGCACAGATAAAACCATGTTTTGTGGCAGTTATCAACACGCGTTCATTCATTCGTATGATTTCACGGCTTTCCTGTAGAATTACCTCAATTTTTCGGGGATCCTTATCTTGTAATTCACCAATGTGTTGAGCGAAAGAGCTCGGAATCATTTCTCGGAGGTCATAGACTTTATTCTCCGCCTTCGACACAATGGTATGAGCAATAACAAGGATATCACCATCATTTACGCTAATTTTCCGTAATTCATTTATCAAAATGTCTTCAAGGGCCTCCCCAGCATTGATAATTGGGAAATCTCGAAGAGGAAAAATTGTGACCTTCATTAGAGTCAAATCCTAAAAAAAGTTGAGAAGCCTCAGACCGCTCATCGTTCATCATTGAAAGACGTCTGTTCTCTAAGCTGTCATCATTGGCTGGACTTAAGATTATTTTAATTTCACGTTAATATAAATTGTTGGCTTAGTAATCATATACCAAACTCTGCAGGGCGAGTCTTCACCTGTTCTGTTAGGTCTTTTAACAATTGCTTCACTTTTTCTGTTTGTGAAGCATTTCCCACTTTGTGGTATTTCTCATGAGCTTTAGCTAGTAGGTCAATTACTTCTTTTACGTTTTCTCGTGCGCTAATTAACGCCTTTGCTCGTTGGTATAATGCATGTGCTTCATATCGTGTTGGGTCTTCTCGCCCTTTCTTGAATTCATCTACTGCTTTCTCTAAATAGTATGCTTTATCAAAATTTGATTCCATCGCTGCTGCTCTCTGGACAAACGATCGGGCGCGTGCACGGGCTGCTTCCATTTCCAGTCCCGTAGTTTGGTATAGCGCGCCAGCAGACTCATAGAGACGAGCTGATTCAATGAATTCCCCCTCCTTGGCCTTTACCTTGGCTAATTCTCCTTGTGTTTGAGCCTGAATAGTTCTAGCTTGGATGGCTTCATCAGAAAACCCTTCTGTTGAGAAAGTCACATTAGCTTTGCCAAAACACCGGATTGCTTCAAGAAAATTCATATTCAGCATATTCATATATCCGTTGGCGCAAGATTGGTATGCTTCAGCCCTTTGACTCAATTTCTTCTGATCTGCCCCCGTAAAGAGCTTAGTTGCCTTTTTAAAACTCTCTAAGGCCTCGTCATACCTTTGGGTCTCATAAAAAAACATTCCTTGATCGAATTCCTCTTGTCCCTTCTTTGTTTTGCCACCCTTGAATAAGGGCATGAAGATCAACTCCATGATGTGATAGATCTTGTGATTCTATACTTTTTAAACATCTGAGGTTTGTTAAACAATTTCTTATTTCAACCTTTTTGAGATTAACCATGTTTATAAATCCCGCTTTTTGGTAGTTTGAGATAATAGAAATCT
>CAZALJ010000437.1:0-1586 GCA_964485715.1 uncultured archaeon | reverse complement strand
TTCGCAAATTTCGAGATAATATCTGTGGTTCGATTGTAGAGGAGGAGAGCAGCATCTGTTTTTAGAAAATTTTGTATCTTTTCACCAGTTTCCTGAAAATGAAGGTTACGACACAGACTTAAGGCAAATCTTTCACCAATTCCCTCGATAGAGGATATTTCTGCAATTCGAGATTCACGTAATGCCGTGAGAGCATCTTTTTCGCTTCCAAAAGCTGCTTTCAGTTTTTCCTCAACTGAAGGCCCAATTCCGCGTATGTCTCTAAGATTTTTTACACTCAAAGTAGGTTCCGTTCGTACTAGATTTTCATTCTGAGAGATTTAAGTTATGCCTTTTTGCCTTTTTTCTGAGTCGATTAATTCATCAGATTTTTGTGATTCTTTTTGCTGTGGCTAATTCAACAAAATTATGAACCTCAGAATATGAACAATGGTCTGAATAAGGAAAGAAGTGCACGTCCAAGCGTTTTTGACGCAAGTGTGCTGACCAACCAGTAGGTGAAATACGTAGTGCATCTAACATTTTTGTTTGATTTTGTTTATTTATTCCATGTAAACCCTCTACCATCCGACGGCTACCAACATACACTCCTGAATCTATATCATTAGTAAAAATATCCCATTCCCCTCCAATTTCTTTATAGATTTTGACCTTTAGATCTGAAGCCCAAATTTTGACTTTAAGTGCTTCACTAATTGTTCTAAGTAATAGTTCTTTCCCAATTTGATAGGCAGCAATCCAAACATCTCTTTCAGGATAGTTTTCTGCTAAGATAAATGATACAATTTCTGAAATTATTTCTTCTCTTGAGGGAAATCGAAATATTGGATCCGTTCCATAAGTATAATCAACCCAGAGATGATCAGCACCACGAATTAAACTGAGTTCATCAAATATTGGTGGTCCTAATCTAAAATCACCTGTATAAACCTCTTTTAATCCTTCTTTTGATTCAATGACAAATATCATACTTCCCAAGCAGTGGTTGGCATCCAATGCGTGAACAATGAAATTATCGAAATCTAAAGACTGATTAGGCCTTATTACCAGACATTTCTCTTGGGGGATTCCATAAAGCACCTTTATGACCGCTGCTGTTTCCTTAGAACAAACTATTGTAGCATCGGGATCAGATAAACTTGATTTGAGACCAGATGTGTGGTCAGAGTGAGCGTGGGACAAGAAAAAATATCCTGAAGATGTTTTCCTACGATCACTACGGCGAAACGGGAATTCATCAAAGTAACTTTCAGCGATCGAAGAGAATACCATTCGATACCTCCGTTCGATTAAATAAACCACATAAGATACGTAAGAGTTAATTTTACAAGATTAGAGGGGCAGAGACATTTAAATTATAATTATATAAGCTGTAATAGACTTTGAAATAACCGTCGTAGTTAGGAAGATCTATAATACATCATTTTTACTATCATTATAACACTATTGTTACATTAGAATGAAATCAAGATGTGAAAAGAGAGAGTTAACGATAGGGGAAGCACAATAGAATGAATAAGAAAAAGAAAAAAGTAAGAATTGCGCCTAATGATAAGGGGACTCTGTTTCCGGGTTCGGAATGAGAC
>CAZALJ010000436.1:0-1589 GCA_964485715.1 uncultured archaeon | reverse complement strand
CAGATCAATGATGGTTTGAGCATAGAGTTCTGTATGTTCACGATTAGGATTTCCACTGTATTCACCATAATTCCCAAGATCTTTAGCGGCTCCTTTATCAGCTATTGTATCAGTATAGATTACACTAGCTCCTCCTCCCGCAACCATCGTCCAAATGGGGGCATTTCTATTTAGAATTGTTAATTTTAGAGAAGCACCAGTTTGCTCATCAATGCTGCGGACGAATTCTTCTTCCTTTGATAACACCTGACCGAATCCCCGAGGAAATTCAATAGGGTCATCTGGGTTACCCCAGGTTTTTGGATGACGAAAAGCTGCTGTATCATCTAATCGTGCCTTAAGATCTAGTGGAACAATCGTTTTGTCATCTGTGATTGCAAATGGGTTTATTTCCAAAAAAGCAAAATCTTGGTCAACATAGACTTGAAATAGTCCTTTAATAAAGCGGATGAGAATATCGCTAAGGTCACCGAGATCTGGTAATTTGTTTTTAAGATCATAAGATTTGATATCTGTTCCTAATGGAACTGAAATATGAGTAACTTTATCCCAATTCTCCTCTACAAAGATACCTCCTTCAAAACTGAAATGAATGACATCGTTTTCACGATCAGAAGTGAAAGCGACATAATATTCTTCTGAGTGAGGTATGAATGGTTCAACTAGGATTCGTTCTAAAACTCCTGTTGTCGTGCCAATTGTTTGTTCTTTTCCTAATTTTTCCTTTGTAAAAGCCTTGAGTCCATCTAAATCAGCATCAAGCAACAATAATCCAGCTTTCCCACGTTTGCCAAAAAGTTGGTCAGGTTTCGCTGCAAGCTTCTCAGTATTAAGCCATGGGTTGTTAGTAACTAATTTATTCCAGTCAGTATCAGGAGTAATAACCGCAAGTTTTCCATGATAATTAAAATCAGGAAAGTATTTTGGTAACTCCGACATAAGTAATTTTTTTGCTGCATATTCAAATATTGATTTTTGTGCCATTTTATTTCCTCTCCAAATTGATTAGAAGAAACAGAATTTGGAAAAAGACAGGAAATAACTATATTTTCTTCTCACTCCTTCACTATGTTGTGAGGGAGATGTAGAGTCTAGGTGTCAAAAATAGAGAACTAAATAAGAATTTTATTACAAAAAATGAAATCTATATTCTAATTACAATTACAATTAAATGTGGTTAGAATAAAAATATTAAGTAAAACTCTTCTTTTCTCGCCCCTAGCAAATCATTTGAGGAAAAATTATTATAAAATCAGGAAATTCATGTGTTTTGTAGGAATGATTGTTATGTCTTACAAAGATATTACGTTAGCATATGGGGATGAAATGGTAACAGATTTTATCCCGGCTGATATGAATGTACATGTTTTGGAGCCCGAGAAGGCGAAACGTACCTTCACTGATCTCCAAGCTCGTTTTGATGAAATCCTCAAAAAGCCAGTTGATTCTCCTCCTCTAGAGGAAATGGTAAAAAACCGTCAAAGACCTCGAATAATGATTCTTGTAGATGATGCAACAAGGCCAAATAAGCATACGAAAATTCTTCTTCCAATGCTTTTGGAAAAATTATTCGAGTATAGAGTAAAAAA
>CAZALJ010000435.1:0-1591 GCA_964485715.1 uncultured archaeon | reverse complement strand
AATGCTTCCTCATAATTCTCCTGATTGATCAATGATTCAACATTATTCAGATTAAATTCCAGTTTAATCCACTCTAGCTCTCGAGAAGGGCTGAATGATGCTTCAAACCAATGGAATGTCCGAGTTTATGAACTCAGTCCATGGAATCAATTTGAAAAAAGACATACATGAATCCTTTTATTGTGTTAATTATATTAGGAACCTATGGAAAACCATTCTTCTTTAGAATCACTCTTCGAGCGGGATGATATTCCTGATGATGCTAAAATTATCATAAAAAGGTCGATTGCTCAACAAAAAGCAGAACGCGAAATTGCGCAAAGATATCGGACATTATACAAGGAAGTACCAATAGGTCTTTATCGCACTACTGCTGATGGACAAATACTAGAAGCTAATCCCTATTTAGTTGAAATGCTAGGGCAGAAGTCTTTAGAAGACTTGAAAGCATTAGATCTGGAGAAAGATTCTGATCGTTTTCATCCATCGTATCCACGCTCAGAGTTTAAACAACGAATTGAAAGAGACGGTACAATAACAGGATTAGAAACACGCTGGCAAAAAAAAGATGGTACTTTCATATTTGTCCGTGAAAACGCCAAAGCTATCCGTGATGATTCAGGGAGGATCATGTATTATGAAGGGTCGGTCGAAGACATTACAGATAAGAAAAAAGCGGAAGATGAACTTGTTAAAACAAAAGCTAGACTAGAGTATCTACTTACTTCGTCTCCTGCAGTGATATATTCCTGTGTGCCAGGAGGAACGTACCCAACGACATTTATGAGTGCAAATATCAAGGAAATTCTTGGTTATAAACCGAGTGATTTCATTGATAATCCTACTTTTTGGGAAAGCAAAATTCATCCAGAAGAACGAGCCCTTATAGTTGACAATTTTAAGAGGATTTCTGATACTAGCTATTATAGCGAAGTATACCGTACTAAGCATAAGAATGGTACATACCACTGGATGCTTGAGGAAGCAAATCTGATACGAAATGAAACGGGGGAACCTATCGAAATCATAGGGTCATGGACAGATATTACCGAACGTAGAGAAGCAGAAGAACAACTCCGTCAAAGCGAGAAACGTTTTAGAGAATTAGTTGAGACTTCTCCTGATGCTATTACGCTCACAGACTTGGAGGGTAAGATTATTATGATTAATAACCGAGGTATAAATCTTCTCGGATATGAAAAGCATGAATTAATTGGGATGAACGGTTTTGAGCTGATTTCTCCCAAAGATAGAGAGCTTGCCTTGGAAAACCTGATTAAAACCTTAGAATTAGGCAGGATGAGAAATTTAGAGTATATTATTCTTCGAAAAGATGGTTCTTCTTTTCCTGTGGAAATGAGTGCTACAGTAATCTATGATGACCAAGGGAATCCAGAGAATTTAATGGCAACGATAAGGGATATTACAGAACGGAAAAAAGCGCAAGAAATGCGAGCTGAACTAGAGAGAAGGCGAGACAATTTTGTTTGGACGACTAGTCATGAATTACGAACCCCAATTACTATATTAGCAGGATATACAGATCTTCTTCAGAAACAATTCGAGACTCTTGATCGAGATCAGCTTGAAA
>CAZALJ010000434.1:0-1594 GCA_964485715.1 uncultured archaeon | reverse complement strand
AACATTTCCCAAGTGAAATGTGCCTTTCGAGGATGGTACACTTTCAAATACCTCTCGAACCAATTCAATGACCTGTTATTAATTTCATTGATCAATAACAGCCCTTTTGGCTTCAGAACCCGATTAATTTCTTTTAATGCGTCTTGCCATCCCTCAACGTGGTGTAGTACGGTAAAAGCAAAGACCACATCAAATTTTTTTGAGGAGAGCTTGATATTTTTCACATCCCCTAAAAACACTTTAACAGGAAGATTTTTCTTTTTTACTTTAGTAGCTGATAAGGAAACCATTTTTGGATTTATATCGAACGCAAAGTACTCTTTAGGCTTAAAGCTTTTATAAATTTGTACTATTCCATACCCAGCTCCGCATCCTACTTCCAAAATACTCTTCCCCATCAAATTGAAATTAATAGATTTGATAAAATGTTTAAAAATATTTAATTCGAAAAAAGAGAGCATTAGCTTCTTAAATGGACTAACCATTAATTTTTCTTCAAAAAAATGCAAATCAAGTTTTTCCCTATGGATTTTGTTGAACTCTTCCTCCAAATTGCTCTCAAAATTCAATTCATACTATTCTTCTGGAAGAGAATAAAATTCTAGTCTGATCTATAATTTTCGAGTTTCATTTTAATTCTTAACTGAGCGAAATCATGAGATTACGATAAAATGATCGAAATAATGTAAAGATTAAAAACATTCCAAGAATCATGAATGTTCCTAGGAAAAATAAAGGTGAGAAGCTTTTTTAGGTTAAAATTATTTCCCAAGGGTGAAATCAGTTGGTTACAAATTTAGAGAGCGTTAATGTGGAAAAAGAAGTATCGAACAACCAAAAATTATTCGGTTTAATTAGGTTAGCAAGACCCCAATTTCTCATTGCTTACCTTATAGTTGGTGTTGGTGGATTGGTTGTTGGAGCTCGACAAGGACTTGATATCGATTTATTTGTCGCTTTATATTCTATAATAGTTGTTCTTATTTCAGCAATTGGTGTCCATTATCGTGATGAAGCAGGGGACTGGACTACGGGGTATGATATCGAATATGGTGGAATGGGAGTCATTCGAGAAGGAACATTAAGCGAAAATACTGTTCGCCTCTTGGGTCGAATCATCAGTTTTATCACAATAATAATGGGAATCATACAGGCATCTTATCTTTTTTTATCAAAAAACCAACCAATCTTACTTATTATTGGCGTTCCAATATTTATCATGATAGTCTTAGTTAATTTCTTAACTGAAGAGATCCCACTTGGACACGAAATTATCACAGCGGGTTCATATCTCGCAACTTTTTATTGGATATACTTAGCTCAAGCGTGGAACATCACAACATCCGTGCTATTCTTCTCAGTTTTCGTATACTTGATTGTTTTCGCTCTCATCCCTTATCAAGACATTGGAGATATAGAAGTAGATACAAAAACTGGCAAAAAAACATTGACTCGAAAACTGGGATTAGATGGTGTTGGTATTCTATCAATCTTTATTGGATTGATCTCAATTGTGTTCTTATATTTCGCATTATTGACTTAAGAAAACTCGTTAAGCATAGAATATAGTATACTCGATGTAAGAGGACAAGAC
>CAZALJ010000433.1:0-1612 GCA_964485715.1 uncultured archaeon | reverse complement strand
TTTAAAACACTCCACATAAGAACCAACTTTTTCTTTATCAAAAGTCCCCGCTGACACGTTCGACCGAGAGGCTGTTCCTGCTGCTTGGAATGTCAGCATTCCGATTTCATGCAAGACTGGTTCTAGAAGAGTAAATACTTCTTCTTTTGGTTTAGGGATCAAGTTTTCTGAACCAACTGTCTCAATAACAGGGCTAGCACAAGCACCAATGTCGCGAATGTGACGAATTAATTCTTTAAGTTGTGCTGAATCCGAAATAACATCCAGTTGAAAACATATAGCACCAGGTTCTATACGTTCAAATCTGTAGAAGTGACGTTGAGGGTAATTAGTCAACAGGTGAAGAGTCAAAAAACTTCTATATGACCGAATAACCTCATTGAGACTTACCAAAAAAGAAGGAGTGAAAATGGTTACGTTAATGTCAGGACTTTTTTTGGCAAACCCTCTATAGTCCTCAAAATTGACATCAACATGGATGGTGCGTACTTTGTGTTCTAAAAGCTCTATCACGTGATCTTGCACTATTTCTTGAAGAATTTCTGGCGGGGTTGTCCTAATTAATCCATCTGTAATTGTTACCAGGGCTGGACTGATTTTAATGATTAGGCCGTCTAGGACATCATTGTATGTAAAAGATCCCATAACAGAAGTACCATAGAAGGTTTCCCCTTTTGTCACCATTTTCATCAGCTATATGAAATAATAGGAATATATTAGGAAGAGCCCAAATTCGATAGCACCCTAGCGCCTTTCTTCTGTTAGTTTTGCTTCGTGGATCTCGTGGAATAAGATATTAGTAAACATTGGCGGTGTGTCTAGCACTTTAGCCAATTGCTGATACCGGTCTATATTCATATTTATACCTCATTAAATACCTCTAAATAGAGAATTTTCAAAGTAGAAAAAAATTCTTTTCTCCAATTTTCATCTTCAAGACGTGAGTCTCAAACCAATTTTACATAATCTTACAGTCTTCATTTTGCTTTCCTCTTCTCAAGGTGAAGCAGATAAAGTGAAACCAGATGTATATAATCAATATACATCATTAATATACATCAACCCATTCCCATGACTCTGACTCAATATGTTTGGCAAGAAAGATTATCTGACCAATGTGAATTGAGTAATGGGACAATTGCCAGCCTATTGCTTCTAACACTGAATACCTTTTCTTTTTAATGTATACCTCTTTCATTAGGTCAGTCGGAGTCAAGCTAGAAATCGCATCGAATACACATTTCCATCCTTCTTCCCAGATCTCCATTAATTTACCTTTTGTAAGTTTGATAGTTCTATCAAATTCACTAGGACGATTACGATCAGGTTTTTCCCCATCAGTTGTTAGAAAATCTGTCCATCGAGATTTCATATTCCCTGCAAGATGTTTGATGAGGATTGCGATGCTATTCGATTTTTTATCAAGCAAGAAAAATAAATCCTTATCATTTTTTATTTGCTTGAACGCTTTTTCCGCTTTACCTTTCAACTTCTGAAACCGTTTTATCACATAATCAAGAAAATGCTGCCCAATTGAGTCTTCAGAATTTATACTCATATTTTCCACTTCTAAAGAATTCGATAAAACACATCGATAGTGAAGTAGAAGGGA
>CAZALJ010000432.1:0-1668 GCA_964485715.1 uncultured archaeon | reverse complement strand
AGTATTAGAGGTTATAAGAGGTTTAAATTTCTAAGATAGGAAGAAGTAGTCAATGACTAAGCTTAAAGGGGAGAAAAAGAAAAAAAAATCTAAGAGAAAGGCTACAAAAACACTTGTTGTAACCAAAAATGAATTCTTAAAATTACGCCCAGTCATCAGTCCGTTTGTCCATCAGAAGAAAAAAACTGACAAAGATCTGCTGTTAAAAATTGATTTGCGTGAATTGAAAAAAAGAAAGATCCTTAAAAGAATAATTCCAACCCCTGATACCAAAAAAGTTCTTCTCGACAAACTAGGGATGGATGTTTTTCTTTTATGTGATGGAAAGCATAAAGTAAAAGATATTATTAAAGAATTTCAAGCTAAGTATCGCTTAACGCCTACTGAAACTGAGATATCGGTTCAGAAATATTTAATGAGCTTAACAGAACGTCATCTCGTTGGATTCATGATACCAAAGGAAATTGCTAAGAAAAAACAATTAACTGGGGAGCCAATTGAAAAAGTTATAATTGAGTGATTCAACAATTATACTTTAGTTTTGACGACCTCTTTTCTTTCTCCTGAGATATACAGTTATGGAGACAGAAGCAATAAAAAAGACCTCAACTGAAAGTTCAAATATACTATTCTTTTAATGTTAATAACTTTCTGGCATTGATCTGATAGCAAGCCTGTTAAAGTGGAGATAAAATGAAAACCAAATATCACAGGGGAAAAAGCATAATGAAGCATAGAAATATAATTATACTTTTCGTAATGATAACAGTAGTCGTTTTGAACAGTTGGACTATTGGACAGGAGTCTCGAATCAATAAGAAAAATCAATTGTCGAATAAACAGAATGGGTATCAGGGATTTCGGAGAACAAGCTCTATTGGTGAGCTTTATCGTAAACATAGCACTGGGGTTTCCAAATCAAAAGTTCTAGGTTCAGAAAGCAGTGCCCAAACGGCTGCATCAGTTTCAATCCAATATGAGATCATGATAGACGGGGATACGGATTTTAATACTACTGCTAACGAAAAAAACTGGTCTGGAGACGGAACTCCTTTATCCCCATATATAATTGATGGAATTATCACAACTGGCGAGATCATTATACACAATACTAATGTGTATTTTCATTTAAGAAACAGTCTTTTCAGTGGAGGGTCTGGAATACATCTTTATAACGTTACGAATGCGAACATTTCTAGTAATACAATTGTCAACAACAACTACGGGATTTATTTTGAATTTTCTGATAATAATATCCTCTATGGCAACAAAATTGCCAACAACACTTGGGAGGGAATCTATCTTCGAAAATCAGGCAATAATACGATAGTCAACAATGTTCTAGAAAATAATGACTTGTATCTTTCTGGTTCTCAAGTTGGGGAATTTCTACAAGCAAAGGTGACTAATAATACTGTGAACGGAAAAGCATTGGTCTATTGGCAGAATATCAGTGGGGGAACCATTCCTAGCGGAGCTGGTCAAATTATTCTGGTTAATTGCACATTTGTAGAAGTTTATGGTCAAAGATTGTCGAATTTATTCTACTATGGTTTATTCACTGTTTTTAGCACGAATTTGTATATTCATAATAATAGTATTTTCAAATGTTTTGACGGAATTTACCTTTTCCAATCTGATGACAACATTGTTTCTGGTAACACCCTC
>CAZALJ010000431.1:0-1679 GCA_964485715.1 uncultured archaeon | reverse complement strand
TTTTTCCAGTGGTTATATGTTTTTATTAACAATCTACCTTCTATTGTAGTGAATTCGCTATTTCTTGGAATTTTAATAGGATTAAGCCTGAATTATATTCTATCAAGAAATATTATGAAGATCCAGCCCATAGAAACGGTTCAAAAATATCGAAGTGGAATGACAAGTTGGTTTAAGGAAGGTCGAAAAAATGTACGATTGGTAATATTTCTTCTCGTAATAATATCTGTAATTTGGATTAGTCAGCAATTATTCTCCGTCATTGGATTTCTAGGCATGTTTCAAGATCTATTTCAACTGTTTGATGACTACCTGTCCCTTCTACCTTTATCATTGCCAATTTTCTCTGTACTGTTATTAACACTAATTATTACTAATCGAAGGGATATATTTGCTAAATATATGATTTCTTTCTCTTTTCCCTTAAACCTAAATATTCAAGAGATTATGCGCCTCAATTATCTCAGGCGACCAAAGCATTTCTCAAATCTAGCATTATTAACAGCAATTGCTTTTTCTATGGGGATTGCTCCCATCATGTTGTCAGAATCAGCTCAAGATGTTTCTATTCGCCAAATAAAAAGAGAAGTGGGGTCGGATATCAGAATCTCTAACACGTTCGAACAATTGAAGGCCGTTACTCCTTCCACTTTTCATAATCTTTCGTCTCATATTAAAGATGTCACACCCATGATTTGGGTGGATAGCGATATTATTGTTGCAAACTATTCTCACAAAGACGATGGTTCCCATTCAACAACTGTTTATTATCCAACTGGAGTTCTTGCAATCCAACCAGAGAAGTTCGTAGAAGTCGCATATTTTGAAGAGTGCTTTACTCCTGATAATGAATCAAATGCGTTATTCTCCCCATTGAGTACCGAAGTAGCAGTAGCAGTTGCTCCATTAAGTTTTAAAAATATTGAAATTAATGACAATGAATACGTTGAACATGAGATTGGTTCGGTGTTACCTGTTCAATTTGATTTTATTAATGAAAGAGTATATGTGGATTTCACAGTTGTGGGTTTCTTTTATCTCATCCCAGGGTTCATCCAACAAAATTTCAGTCCTCCACAACCCCTTATTTGCTCTATTGACTATCTAGAATCATTAAATATTACACAGCGCCTTTTTTCAAGAACTTCTAAAGAACCTTTAATGTCTTGGTTAATTAAGATAGATCCCCGTGCGAATGGGTACGTGCGAAAACGTGTATGCAATACCCTAAGCGATTATTTTCAGAATTCGGAAATTCTCTTTTTTGATGAGGCAGTACGTTCATACAAAACCACACCAACAGGGAGTGTTGTTATTATTATGGATACTATGTTCTTTGTGGTTCTTGTGTTGACGATATTCGGTCTGGGGTTAGTGTTTTTCCAAACATTCAGGGAAAGAAGGACAGAGATTGCCATTTATCGCTCACGGGGAATGAGCGTAGGAGATATCAATAAAATGTTCCTTTTTGAGGTGTTGTCTATCGATGCTTTAGGAGCACTTTTTGGGGTTATTATTGGGGTTGTGACGTCTTTCACTTATATAGATGCCTTGATAAATCCATATCCTGTAATACCTGTCTATATGTTCTTTCCAGGGCTCAAAATAATCCTCTTTCTGGCAATTTTAGCAATTGTACACTTTCTAATTATTTTCGGCCTAAGTTATTGGAGTGCCCG
>CAZALJ010000430.1:0-1700 GCA_964485715.1 uncultured archaeon | reverse complement strand
ACTGCTCTTTCTGAACTCGGGCTTGAATTTCTGTCGTCTGCTCCTCAAGGGTCTGATGTTGCAATGAAATGCGATTTTCTTGTTCGTTCTGGATTTGTTGAATCTCTGAAAATTGAGTAGAAATTTCTTCAAATTTTTTCTCTGCATCTTTATTTTGCTGTTCTGAGTTTTCCCTAAAAGTGCTGAATTGGGTTGAAAGCTCTTCAAATTTTTTCTCTGCGTTTTGCGTTTGTTGTTCTAAATTTTCATTGAAAGTGCTGAATTGTTTATTTATTTCATCAAACCTCGTCCCTAGATTTAAATCCCAATCCTGAAGTTGTTTTTCCCACTTTTTTATTGTTGAATCTGCTTGATCCACATCTTTTTTGATCGTATCGATTATTGATTTGTTTTCTTCCACAATTTTCGTTAAGTCTATTATCCCTTGAGCAAGGTTGAGCTCTAATTCATCTTGATTGTTAGAATTTTGGGTCATAATTGATTTTCTCCTTCAAGATTGATGTTGTTTTACTAAGTGCTATTCGAATATCTTCTAGGATGTTAATCAGCTTTGTCTCGATACTCTCTTGATGAATAAATTCCTCTATTTGAATCTCTCTTTTGATTACAGGCAAGAAACGCTTCCAATGGGCTGCAATTTCTTGAATATGTTTGGTCACGGCAAGGATGACGATATTTGTATCCTCACCGAGAGAATCCACTAAAACACCCATTTTAATGTTATCAATATTCAATTCAGTTAAACCAACTTGGAGAGTGGGATGTCTTTTAAGAATTAAAAGAGAATCAGCTTTTTGCTGGATAATTGGAAAGATTTCTCGAGGTGTTTGCAGGAAAATTCCAGTTACAGCGAATCCTTCCGCAAATTTTTGGAGTACTGATCGGAGACTCACATGAAATCCCTAGCTGTGATAACAAATATCCTTTAGATGTATTTTCAAAACCACTGCTCTTAAAGCTTACATATTAAATTATAAAGCAAAAAGTTCTATAAGAACCCCGTAAAGATCCTTATTCATGAATGAAAGTTATTCTGCTAATCAATTAACAGTCATTATTCCCACATTAAATGAAAGGAATAATATTGATAAAATAATAACCCGATTACTATCATTATACCCTCAAGTTTCGATTATTATTGCTGATGATGGATCCATAGATGGAACCGATGAAGTAGTCTTGAATTGGAGCTCTAAAAACCCCAAAGTTCGCTTTTTAGACCGTCAAAACGAACCTATAAAAGGATTAACGATTTCACTTGTTGATGCACTGAAAATTACGGAAACAGATTATTTTTTTATTATTGATTGCGATTTTCAGCATCCTCCAGAACAAGTGGCTGATGGACTTCGCTTATTGTTGGAGGAATATCAGCTAGTCATTGGAACCCGTTCAAGTGTAAAGGGATGGAGTTTTTATCGTAAGCTAATCTCCTGGGGGGCAACTACTCTAGGGAAATTCTCACTGTTACTGAGGCGACGACCTCGCCCAAAAGATATTGTAAGTGGTTTCTTCGGAGGGGATACTCAGTTCATAAGGGAGCTTATTGACCAACATCCGAAAACTATTTCTCCCAAAGGATATAAGTTACTATTCGATCTCCTTAAGGTAATGCCTCGGAAGACTTCGATTGGGGAATTTACTTACGTTTTTCAAACACGAAAAGCTGGAGAGTCAAAAATTGGTATGAAACAAATTCT
>CAZALJ010000429.1:0-1704 GCA_964485715.1 uncultured archaeon | reverse complement strand
CCTTTTGAAAAAATATCTAGTCAACTGTTGCTCTGATCCGTATCAATCCTACGCCAATATTCTTTTGTTTTTGAATTTTAAAATGACCAATTTCCCGCGTATTTTTAACATGAGGTCCAGTACATATTTCTTTTGAAAATGAACCCACAGAATACACGGATACTTTACCCTGATATCGTTCTTCGAAGAAACCTAATGCTCCTTGTTCTTGTGCTTCTTGAGGTGTCATAATCTCCTTGTCAACTGGAAGTGCCTCTTGAATCTTCTGATTGACAATATCTTCAACTTTTTTAATTTCTTCAGGAGAAAGGTTTCTAGAATGACTAAAATCAAAACGAGTTCGGTCAGGAGTGATATTGCTGCCTTTTTGTTCGACATGATCACCTAGAACGTTTCTAAGAGCCTGTTGAAGTAGGTGTGTTGCTGTATGTAAGCGTGTTGTCCTTTCTGAATGATCTACAAGACCACTCTGAAATGTCCCAGCAGTAGCTTTCCGAGATAGGTCTCTATGGTGTTCAAATTCTTTTGTGAAAATTTCATGATCAATTATAATCCCTTGTTCAGCCGCTAATTCAGTGGTAATTTCAAGGGGAAAACCAAATGAGGTAAATAAGAGGAAAGCATCCTCCGCTGTAATGGTTTCCTTCTCTTTTAAAATTTGATTAAATTTACGGAGGCCTCGTCGTAATGCTTTTGAAAATTTTTGTTCTTCTTGAGTCAGATTTTCAATAATGAAATGCTTATTTCGTTCAAGCTCAGGATAAGTCTCTTTATAAAGGTCAATAACAATTTTCGCTAATTCTGGAAGAAAATGCTGTTTTATTTCCAATAGATTTCCTTGGCGGATAATTCGACGTATAAATCGTCTTAAAACATACCCTTGACCCAGATTAGAAGGAGGAAGAAGCTTGTCATCTCCTAGAATGAATGTGGCAGCTTTGATATGGTCAACAATAATACGAATGGCTTTTTGTTGTTCTTCATTCAGTTGTTCCTTAATTCGTGCAATCTTTGTGAGCCTTTCTACTAGTGGAGCACAAGTATCTATTTCATAAACACTTTTCATTCCATTTAGAACCGCAACAGTACGTTCTATCCCCATACCGGTGTCTACATTGTGTTGTTGAAGTTTTTCATAAGTTCCGTCGGATTTCCTATTATAACTCATGAAGACATCGTTCCAGATTTCAAAGTATTTGCCACAATTGCACCCTGGGTTGCAAGTTTCGGAGCACGGGTTCTTACCTGTATCATAGAACATTTCTGTATCAGGGCCACAAGGACCTGTTTCTAATCCCCACCAATTCTCTGATCTGTCAAGATAATAAATTCTATCGTCAGGAATGCCTACTTCTCGCCAAGCATTTGCTGATTCTTCGTCACGGGGAACTTCTTCGTCTCCTGCAAACACGGTTACGGAAATTTTTTCAGGATCTAGTCCCAACCAGCGGGATTCTGTCAGAAATTCCCAGCTCATAATAATGGCTTCTTTTTTAAAATAATCTCCTAAAGACCAGTTTCCTAGCATTTCAAAGAATGTTAAATGTGTTGGATCTCCAACCTCATCAATGTCTCCAGTACGAATGCACTTTTGACAATTAGCTAATCGATTTCCTGCTGGATGAGGTTCTCCTTTAAGATAAGGTTGTAATGGATGCATCCCTGCTGTGGTAAAAAGAACTGTAGGATCATTCTCGGGCATAA
>CAZALJ010000428.1:0-1729 GCA_964485715.1 uncultured archaeon | reverse complement strand
ACTGAGCTGCTTGCCTTTGCTTTAAACTATAATATGTCAGATGAGTTTAAACAACATCATATCAAGCTTCCGTTTCAATAAAAAACATGCCTATAATTGACAAAACAAAATTTAAAGGTGGATCTATTGAATAATCTATCTACTACTGAAACTTCTCTTATTTGGGGGAGGCTAAGAAATTTAATTGATTTTACTACAATAAAGGTACCAGGGAATTTGAGTCTTGTAGGCACTATCTTGGGTGAATTTCCAGTCAATAATTATCACCCTATATTCCTTGAAACACCTAAATCTTCAAAAAAATTTGACCTATCGGGTCGAAAGAATTTCTCTCAAGCTTTTATTAAGGCTAATCTTGATTGGTCTTCTCGAAGAATAGTTACACTTCCCCATTATGAAAATGATGAGAGAGCAAATAATGAATGTTTAAGGTCAATTATACAATATTGGGAGAGTGCCTTAATTCCAGAAGAAATCCCCTGTATTGCTCTTGGGGTCAATGTCTCTGGATATAATTCTGATGGGAGAGAAGGACAATATGTTGCGGTTTTATTATTATGGTCAAACAAAACAGCAAGAATACTAGAATTAGATTGGTTTGAAGGACCGTTGGACGATTGTATAACCCCTGAATGGTATCTACAAGTTTCAGAAATAATGAACCTAAATAAAGCGACTATCAAAATGAAACAACTTTTCAAAATACCACCAAATTGGGAGAATCTCCTTTTTTCACTATACAATGTACCTTCTTGTTTAGGTAGCTTATTATCAGCCAAACGGAAAGAATCTCCCTTTGTAGGATGGCAATATGAATGGTCATATTATGATCATCAAATTTGGATAATGGCACTAATGTCAATTTTGGAACAGATAAACTCACTATTCACTTAGAATGATAAAATCTTAATAGGAGCGATTCCAAAAGATGAAATATAATGAATCAAATCCATGGAAAAATGCACTCACACAATTACGAAATACTGCAGAAATAATAGATCTTGATAAAAATATTCAGAAAATCCTTGAAAAACCCGCAAAGACTTTAATTACCTCTTTTCCAGTAACTATGGACGACGAAAACATTGAAGTTTTTGAGGGATACCGTGTTCAGCATAATGCTACTCGTGGCCCCTGTAAAGGTGGCATTCGTTATGCACCAGATGTTAATCTTGATGAAGTAAAGGCATTAGCCTCATGGATGACGTATAAAACTGCCATCGTAAATATTCCATACGGAGGGGCAAAAGGAGGAGTTGTTGTTGATCCGTACAAACTTAGTGTGAATGAGTTAAAGCGTGTTACTCGTCGATATACTTATTCGGTTATTGGTATGATTGGTCCAGACAGAGATATTCCCGCTCCTGATATTAATACAACACCTGAGATTATAGGCTGGATTATGGATACCTATAGTATGATTCAAGGTCATACTGAATTAGGTATAGTGACAGGTAAACCATTGGAACTTGGAGGAAGTCTAGGTAGACTAGAGGCTACTGGTAGAGGTGTTCATATTGTAATGGAAGAGGCTCTTAAACAACAAAAGCAAAGTTCTAAGAATGCTACTATTGCTATTCAAGGATTTGGAAATGTCGGATCAAATTTTGCTCAAATTGCACATCAAAATGGCGCGAAGATTATTGCAGTAACTGATGCTTTTAGTGGTTGTTATAATCCTGAAGGTCTAAATATTCCAGAAATATTGGATTATGTTGCGAACCATCCT
>CAZALJ010000427.1:0-1752 GCA_964485715.1 uncultured archaeon | reverse complement strand
AAGACGTTGCTAAACGCCAAATAGCTCGTTTGCATCAGGTGAAAAAAGAACGAGACAACGAAGCAATAAAATTGGCATTAGAGGAAGTACGTAAAGCAGCGAAAGGTACAGATAATTTAATGCCTCCTATATTAAACGCAGTAAAAGTATATGCGTCTGTTGGAGAGATTTGTGATGTTCTTCGAGATGTGTTTGGTGAATGGAAAGGAGACCAGTTAATCTAAATAGATTTTTTCCTAGGTGAAGAAGGTGACGCGGAAAATACGAGTTTTATTAGCTAAACCTGGATTAGATGGACACGATCGAGGGGTAAAAGTTGTTGCAAGAGCGTTGAGAGACGCTGGTATGGAAGTAATATATACAGGACTACATAAAAGCTCAGAACAGATAGTAGAATCAGCTTTACAGGAAGATGTAGATGTTATTGGATTATCAAGTTTAAGTGGGTCACATATGGCGTTATTTCCAAGGATTATGGATTTATTGAAAGAGAATGATATGATAGATGATACCCTTGTGATTGTAGGAGGGATCATCCCTGATGTGGACATCCCAAAGCTGAAAGAAGCGGGAATAGAAGGAATTTTTGGTCCTGGAACTGATACCACTGCTATAGTAAATTTTATCAGGACTAATATAAAGAGATCCTTGTAGAAGAAACAGTTTGGTAATTTGCCAAGGATTGTAGGCTGTAAAAATGACAACTTATCTGTGCCAAAAATGCCATCAGGAGATTGATCCTGCAGAATTAGAGACGTTACCTGGTATAAGGTGTATTATTTGCGGACATAGAATATTATTGAAAAAGCGACCACCAATTATCAAACGATTGAAAACTTGATTGAAACACCTAAATAGATGTTAGATTCGCCTTATAATGCAAACTTAAGAGCGTTGAGACAAACTTTAGAATCTCTGGTTTTCGATAGGTTTATATTCTCTTAAAAATAAAGAGGAGTTAGCTGACAAAGTATATAGCTAACCGAAAAGTTGAGGTTAATATTTCAAAATGGGTGATACCTGCAAGATCTGCGGTCTGCCAGTAGAGTTATGCGCTTGTTCTGATATAGCAAGAGAAGAACAAACTTCAATTCGGGTTTATATTGAAAAACGAAAGTGGGGACGTGAGGTAACGGTCATTGATGGATTGTCCAAGGATATTGATCTGAGAGGTCTTTCCAAACGTCTGAAAAAGAGTTTAGCCACGGGTGGAACCACAAAAGAGGGCCGAATTGAACTGCAGGGAAACTTCCTTCGTTTAATTGCCCCTATCCTTGTCAATGAAGGATTTCCTGAAACCTCTATTGAGCTACGCTACTAATTCTCGCAATAAAACCGACAGAATCGGACTATTCCCTTGAATGAAGGTATTTATGAAAATTAAGGTTTGATGCCGTACTTTTTTTCTTTCCAAAAAAAGAGCGATTTTAAACCGAATGGCCGCAAGAAAACTCCCATCATTAGATAATGGCGATAGTTTTAATCAAGGTTTTTCATTAGTTGAGAAATTCAGTCTTGTAGGGTTTCTATCGCTTCGACAAAGTGAGTTCTTAAAATCACTTGATCTATGGAATGAATGGAACCATGCAATTCATTGATTGTTTTAGAAATAAGGTTGAAATCTATGTTAGATCCCTCAATCACTACCTGAAAATTTTTAGTTTTAGCATCCGCTTCAAAGAATGTGCAATTCACTACAGCTACTCCCTCAGCTTGCTCTAATGCAATTGTAAAAGAAATTCCAGACTAATC
>CAZALJ010000426.1:0-1790 GCA_964485715.1 uncultured archaeon | reverse complement strand
AAGCTTGGATAGTGATTATCTCTTCATCGATGAAATCGGACTGTTGGAGCTTCAGGGGAGTGGTTATTTTCCTGTACTGAATTCAGTTCTATCACGTGAACATGGAAATATTCTAGTTGTTAGGGAAATGATATTAGGTGAGTTTTTAGCACGATTTCCACAAGCTAAGGCTTACAAAATTATTCAAGTGAAAAATCGGGAAACATCATTCCCACTCAGTACCATTAAAAGGGACATTAACAAGCAACTTAATTATTCCCACGAAATATAACTTGGTTGTTTTATTTGTAATAGGTCATTGTTAGAGCCTTGAACTTCTGAACTTCTGAACTTATCTTTCTTACATCATAGGAGCAATAAAAATGGTAAAAAAAGAATATATAGGGGCTATTGACCAAGGAACCACTGGTACTCGATTTATGATATTTGATAAGAATAGTAACCTTATTAGTTCACATTACAAGGAACACGAACAGATTTTTCCCCTACCTGGATGGGTCGAGCATGATCCTCTAGCTATCTGGACTAATACTCAATTAGTAATTAGAGAGACTCTCAAAAATACTCAAATTACTCTTAAGGATTTAGTTGCGATTGGTGTGACTAATCAACGCGAAACAACAGTCATTTGGGATCGCAGGACAGGCCTACCAATTCATAACGCAGTCGTTTGGCAGTGTGTAAGGACTGCCGAAATTTGTGAGATACTCAAAGAACAAGATTTAGAATCTTTTGTTAAAGACCGAACTGGTTTAGTCATAGCAACCTATTTTTCTGGTCCTAAGATTCAGTGGTTATTAGATAACGTACCTAGAGCTCAATTGATAGCTGAAAAAGGAGAATTGCTTTTTGGAAATATTGATACATGGTTAATCTGGAATCTAACAGGAGGAACCAATGGTGGGGTACACGTGACTGATGTTTCAAATGCTTCTCGTACCATGTTGATGGATCTTAAAACACTTAATTGGGATGATGAAATACTTGAACAGCTATCGATCCCTAGATCAATGTTACCAGAAATTAGACCTTCAAGTGACCCCGAACTTTACGGTCATGTAGTCTTGAAAGGAATGAGTGGCGAATCACCTATCTCTGGGGATCTTGGAGATCAACAAGCGGCATTATTTGGTCAAACATGTTTTGATCCTGGAAATGCTAAGAACACCTATGGAACTGGAAATTTCCTCTTATTAAATACTGGAAAGAAAATTGTACATTCTGATTCAGGGCTTCTCACAACTGTGGCTTATGGAATAGAGAAAGAAACAATTTATGCGTTAGAGGGGAGTATTGCAATCAGTGGTGCTGCGATTCAATGGTTAAGAGACCAATTGCAACTCTTCTCTACTGCTTCTGAATCTGAAGAGTTGGCTGCTTCTGTTCCTGACAATGGTGGGGTTTATTTTGTACCTGCTTTTGTAGGCCTTTTTGCACCCCATTGGGATACAACTGCTCGTGGTACATTAGTTGGACTTACTAGAGGAAGTAATCGAGCTCATATTACACGAGCTGTACTAGAATCCATTGCTTTCCAATCACTTGATGTTTTTCGGGCTATGGAAATAGATAGTGGTATTAATCTTCAAAGCTTACGGGTAGATGGGGGAGCTTCCAAGAATAACCTTTTAATGCAAATCCAAGCTGATTTATTGAATATTGAATGCATTCGTCCTAAGATAGAAGAAACCACAGCTCTTGGAGCTGTATATGCTGCTGGGCTTGCTGTCAACTTCTGGAAAAACATTGATGATTTACGTGAAAAATGGGAAATTGATCGTATTTTTAAA
>CAZALJ010000425.1:0-1798 GCA_964485715.1 uncultured archaeon | reverse complement strand
TACAATATTTCGTTCCTCAAAGCTCAACTTCCTCCAATAACTAATATAGAGATATTTGAAAAGGATTTCAATCAGGAGGCTTTTTTTCACGAATTAGTTGATGGCGTTCTTTTTGGATTCTCATTGCATTATGAGCCCACTCCAATCATAGCTCTACAAAATGCCTTCAATCAATTAAAAAATAATGGTACAATCATCATTTTTGAATATATTCGTGAGGAACCATTACCGTGGGTGCCCTTTCCTATCCCAAAATTTAAATTAAATAAAATGTTAAAAAAGATCGGATTCAACCAAATAGAAACGATTTTACAAGATTCTCGATTCTATATTGTTCGAGGAAGAAAGCCTCCCAAAGATTGACTTATTAGTGTAGTTTACATTCTCATTGGCATTACTACAGCTTTTCCATCCACAACCATTTCATTGTGCTGATTTATACAAGTTGTTTTCAGAATTATATGCTCTTTCTCATCATCTTTATCAACAATTTCTACTTTTGCAGTAATAGTATCACCTATACGAACAGGCTTTTTAAAAGTAACTTCTTGCTTTAGATATATACTCCCTGGGCCAGGCAATTCCTGAGCAAGTACTGTTGATATAAACGATGCTGATAACATCCCATGGGCCACTCGACCTTTAAAGAATGTTTTTTGAGCGAATTTTTCGTCTAAATGAATTGGATTACGGTCACCACTGACTTCTGCAAATTTCACGATAACTTCTTCTGTTATTGTTCGTGTATATTCAGCAGTTTGACCAATTTTAAAATCAGAATATTTTAGAATTGTCAGCTTTCATCATCTCAATCGAAGCTAAGCAACCATAAAAATACAAATGATTCTTTTATTACTAATGGGGGTAAAATAAAAATCTTCTTAACAAAAAACAATAGTAGATTTCTCCTAGTAGTATTTTACTACAAATATTTCATATGTATTTCATATATATTATGAACTCATATTTTCTAATGTATTCCAGTTAAGATGAAAATTGTTGAATCTGGAGAATTGAAAGATGGTCGAGATACCTAAACGAATCGAAAGGCTAAGTGAGCTTGCAGAAAATCTTACCTGGGCTTGGAATCCAAGAGCACGTGAACTTTTCAAGCGTCTAGACCACCCCTTATGGGTTTACACTGGTCACAATCCCGTTCGTATGCTACAAATAATGCCACAAAAACGGCTAGATCAGGCTGCTCAGAAACCAGCGTTCCTCAAACATTATGATGGAGTCATGTACAATTTCGATCGCGAGTTGGATTCAAAAGAAACATGGTTTTCACAAAATTACCCTAATTTTAAGGGAGAGATCGCTTATATAAGCACTGAGTATGGATTACATCAATCGCTTCCAGTCTATTCAGGAGGTTTAGGAATTCTAAGCGGAGACCATGTAAAAGAAAGCAGTGATTTAGGCTTACCCCTCGTGGGAGTAGGATTTGTTTATCCACAAGGCTACTTCAAGCAGGTAATGTTAAGAAATGGGTGGCAAGAGGCAAATTATGAATACATAAGATTTGAACAAACACCGATAAACCCCATTTTCGAAAATGAACAAGAGCAATTACATATTGAATTGAAATTCCCTAAACCAATTTTTCTACGAGTCTGGAACCTCAAAGTTGGAAGAACAACACTTTATCTTATGGATACTGACATTGACAAGAATGAACCTTGGAATCGAGGACTTTCAGCTCGACTTTATGGGGGTGACCAAGAAATGCGAATACGGCAAGAAATCGTTCTTGGTTTTGGAGCAGTGCGAATTCTTTCGCAACTTGGTCATAATCCAG
>CAZALJ010000424.1:0-1805 GCA_964485715.1 uncultured archaeon | reverse complement strand
TCATTAAGGAAAGAAACTAAGAGCACATCTGTACAATGTCAAAAAAAGGAGTAACTTAAAAATGTTCAACATGATTGAAGTTCGTTTCGTAGATATCCACGGAAAACTTAAAGCAATGAATCTTCCACTCCAGGAGACGGTAAAAACAATAGAGGAAGCAAAAAACGATATTATTTTTATTGAGGGAATCAATATCGATGGTAGTTCTGTAAAGGGTTTCACTCCAATCGAAGATTCTGATCTTTTCCTCCAACCACTCAAAGAAACAATTTTTGAGCTTCCTTACACAGAATTTCCAAAATTGGCGTGTATGAGTAAAATTTATCGAAATGAGAGTGTCTTTAAAGGGGATACACGTTCACTACTTGAACAAAGGATCAGAAAACTTTTGAAAAAAAATCAAACGTTAATGGTGGGACCAGAACCTGAATTTTTCATCATGAAGGACGGAAGACCTGCTGATGTGGGTAATTATGCTGATGTGTATCCGAGTGCAAGTGAGTCAGGGTTGATTAAACGATTTTCCCAAGATCTGATCACTGCAGGAATAACTACTAGAGTTAGTCATCATGAGGTAGCAGCAGGTCAGTATGAGATAGAGCTCGGTTATAATGATGCCTTGACAATAGCTGATACTGTGATTAATTACAAAGGATTGATTCGAGCACTAGCAGCTAAGATTGGCTTGGAAGCCACATTCATGCCAAAGCCCTTTGAAGAAATGAATGGGAACGGAATGCATTGTCATCTATCGTTATGGGAAGGTGATAATAACTTATTCTCTACAGGTACGCCGAATGAAATATCGGAGATAGGACAATATTTTATTGCTGGTATATTACATCATGCGAAAGCACTAACAGCAATTGTAGCGCCAACTGTTAATTCATATAAGAGACTGGTTCCTGGGTTCGAAACTCCCGTCTATATTGCTTGGGCTCCAAAGAATCGATCAGCTCTTATCCGAATTCCTATGTTTAACAAACCTGATTTTGCTCGAATTGAATACAGATGTCCAGATCCTAGTTGCAATATTTATCTAACCTTACTAGGTATAATTGCTGCGGGAATGGATGGTATCAACAAAGAATTAGAATTACCTAAGCCCGTAAAACGAAACATCTATCATATGACTTCAAGAGAACTAGAGCAACTGAATGTTGAAATTTTACCAAGAAACTTACAAACAGCTTTGGAATATTTAAAACAAGATCGGATCCTTCGTGATGCTTTGGGTGACTTTGTTTACCACCAGTTTATCAAACAAAAAGAACAGGAATGGTTTGAATATTCCATAAGGGTGACAGATTGGGATTGGGAACGCTATTTTGATGTTTAACTTATTACATACAAGCAAATCGAAAATCTGTTGTGATAGTAGTAAATCTAACAATCATGATAGCGAGATATTTCCCAAGGTGTAATTTCTTGTTTTTCAAAGCTATGTTCACTTGTAAAATCGAACCATTCGTTCATTCGAGCTTCATAATATTCCTGATGAAGAGCTGAGCCAAGTATGCTTTCTGCAAGCTTACTCTGCTTAAATTGTTCTAGAGCATCTTTCAATGTCCGTGGTAATAATTTGACTCCTTTTTCACGCAATTCCCCTTGACTTAACGCATCAGCATCAAATGCTGCTTCTTCAGGAGGATCAAGCTTCTTTCTTATACCATCTAAACCCGCCCCAAGAAGCATCGCCAAAGTAAAGTAGATATTGGTAGCAGCATCTGCAGCTCGGTATTCTAAACGGCCTGTTTCGTATTCAGGAACACGTACCAGAGCAGTTCGATTAGCGACCCCCCATG
>CAZALJ010000423.1:0-1812 GCA_964485715.1 uncultured archaeon | reverse complement strand
TTTTCTTTTTTACCGTATAGTAATTAAATTTCACTAGAGAAAATCTTCCTTTTTTAAAATGATATGTTGATTCCTTATGAATACTTAAATCATAAATTAAAATGGGCTATAAATCAAATGTGACATGTTAATAAAAAAAGACTAGAATTGGTGTTTATTTAAGAGATCTTCAATTCTCTAATAAGACTCTTATAAGAGAAAGATTTGTTAACATTAAGAATTTCTGTTGGGAACTATTATGGATGATTATATAGCCCTACTATCGCGAAGTCTAGCTACTCTCCAAAACCAATTAAATAATAGCCTTGAAAAAAAAATGATTTTTCTTTTCGGGAAATGTTCAGCTTTTTTCGATGGAAGAATTAAATCACATTTTACTGACGGAGACAGGGTTCTCATAATCAAAAGAGATCTGGCTATCTTGCTACATGGTTCCTCTGGAGTTAAACCTGTTCAATGGCAATTAGCAGGAGCAGGAAAGGTTTCGTTCAAGATAACTTCAAACAATCATCTGCGAATGGAAACATATCGTCCAAAAACTTCGGAATCATTCTTTATTACTTTCTCTAAAGTATATCAAGCCCTCACCTATAACGCTATAGAAGTAGACGATGCTTCCTCAATAATCGGTCACGAAAAAGATTTTGTTGAGTATCTTGTTAAGAATCCAGATATAATCGAACGCGGTATTCGGGTAATCGAATCAGAAAAAGAAATCGATTTTGGTTTTATTGATATTTGGGCAGAAGATATCTCTAATAACCCTGTCGTCATTGAAGTAAAAAAATCTGCTGCAACTCCAGCTGACGCCCATCAGCTCAAAAGGTATGTAGATTTCTTTCAAAAAGAGGGTCAAAAAGTTAGAGGTATCTTGGTAGCAACAGGATTTCCAAAAAAGGTTAAAAAATACTTGGAATCTTTTAATTTAGAGTCTTGCACTGTACCTTGGCAGGAAGTATTCCCTACAATCACGCGACCAACATCCGCGTCGCAATCAAAAAGATTGGACGAGTTTTTAGAATAGATTGTTAATTGTTAAAATGAAAACGTATTATATTGTTGTGATCTACATTGGTTAAGAATTTAGTCATTGATTGTCATGTTGACACTTTGTTGAAGAAATATTTTGGGGGTATGATTCCACTTCTTGGTGGTAAAAAACAGGAGTTACACGTATCCAAGGATTTTCTTATTCAAGGGGGAGTTGACATCCTAGTTCTTGCCATTTTCATTCCACCAAAACTTACCGGAATTGGAATTGAAGTAACGTTAGAAATGATATCTCTCGCAAAAAAATGGAAAAGGATGGTTTTACCCTTATTACATCAAAATCTGATTTGAAAAAACTAGAAGAAAGTAAAAAAGGCAATATTGGAATGATATTAAGCCTAGAAGGAACATTAGCTCTTGAAAGAAATCAACTCCTTCCTATTTTTTACGAATTGGGTGTTAGGAATATCGGTTTAAGCTGGAGTCGGAAAAATCTTTTCTGTGAGGGAGTAAAATTTCCACAAACCAACACTGAAGGAGAGGGATTGTCAATTCACGGTAAAGAGCTAATCGAACAAATGGAAACACTTGGTTTGGTGGTTGATGTCTCACATTTGAATCAAAAAGGGTTTACTGATGTTGCTAAAATGACAACTAAACCATTTATTGCCTCACATTCGAATGCATATCAACTCTGTCCAGTCATTAGAAATTTAAGAGATGATCAGTTGATGCAGATTGCTAGCGCGGATGGCGTGGTTGGGATTAATTTTTGTCCGCCTTTTTTGATTACTAAGAATCTTGAACAAGCTTCCATCAATA
>CAZALJ010000422.1:0-1827 GCA_964485715.1 uncultured archaeon | reverse complement strand
ATTAAATTCATTAGTTCATTTTTTTTCGCAAAAAATAGGGGAGGAAATTTTATTTTACACTGAAGATCTCCGCTTGTATTAGTATATTGAAAAATTTTTTCAGATTTGTTATAAATAAAGTTGTGATTTATGATCATTATCTTATTTAGGAAATCAAGTGAATTTTCATATGAAAGAACTAATTGCGAGTGTTTCAAGATTTTTAACCTTGTTAATCTTAAAAATATTAAGCTATTGGATTATCAAAATCTGAATAAAGACAATTTGGTGAATTTCTATTTTTCTAAAGAGCTAATTTTGTCAGGTGGAATAAATTTTCTAGCATGTTCCATATCATGAACACTCAAGTCGTCAACTAAATGAGTTGCAGTTGTAGGAGAAATAATTAGTCCGTCAGGATCAATCCATAATGATTCATAATCTTTAAGTATTTTCTGACGAGTTCTTTGGAACTGCCTTTTTATCTCTTCTAACGAATAGGTCTGGCCTTTTTCAATTTGATTATCGTTCCAACGAGCTAAAAATTCCATTTGATATTTTTCTGAATATCCTTCTTGCTGTTTATAGGCAGGAACTAATGGATTAACCTCCCCCTTTTTTACTTCAGCCTCCAATAAACGCTGATATTCCAAATCCCAGCTGAGGAGGTGAGAATATAGATTTCTCACATCCCAACCGTTTGGCGCTCGCCAAGTCTGTTCTAGTTCTAATACGTGGACTGTTGATTTATAAAATGCATCAATTTTTTTCATCCATTCTGTTCTGTCCATTATATTCCCCTTTATCTAGAAAATTTTTGGTTTGCAAATTGGTATCTTCATTTTCAGGTCGAAAAGTTTATGTGAATACGAGGGCTTAATAATCCACGCGGTATCTAATCCTCTACCTGTTCCAGCAACAGATATTATGTCGGAAGTAGTATCTATAAGACCTGCGTCAGAAACCATAATTGCCATTTCCATTGTCACCTTGGTTCCCTCTCCAAAGCACCGGCGAAGTGTAATGGCGAACATTTCAATTGGTAGCATAGTTTGGTGTTTTAAGCGAAAACTCCGTTCTAATCCTGCAAAAGCATGTGTACCAGTATGAAAAATGGTAGTGGGGTGCTTTTGAAGGATTTCTTTTTTAATTTCAATTGGAAACTCGTTACCAATGTCTCGAAAACCGTCTTGATGAGTAACAATTATTAACTGAAATGTTTCGTTGAAAGTTTTAATCGCCTCGAGAGCTGATTGACCAGTAGTACTCGCAACGACAATCGTGTCTATTTTCAACTCTTTTGCAGCATCATGTGCAAGTTTTAAAGTATCTAGTGTATTGTCTCGCCCTGACTTTTCAAAATAAATTGAATTCATGAATTTACCTTCCTATAGATCCTAAATTTATAATAAGATTTCAATATTGCTTAGATCGTTAAGATATTTATAAAAAATTATTAAAACAAGCAAAAAGAAAATTTTTTAATAGAATTATGTGTAGGAACACAATTGAAACGGTTCACACGGAGATTTTAAAGATAAAACAATTACCAAAGTATCGTATACGTAATTTGGGCTCTGAAAGTGATTTTCGTGAAATGACCAAGATTTTCACTCAATTTGACATCCCAGATTTTTTTCACGGATTAAAAAAACATCATCTTGTTTTGGTAGCTAAAACTGACCATGGTGAGATATTAGGGGGAGTGGTTTTCACAATTAAAGAACATCATGCATTTGTGATCAGCGTAGCAGTTAAAAAACAATTTCAAAGAAAAAGAATCGGAACAGCATTGATGAAGGTAGTTGAAGAAATAGTCATTTCTGATGTGAATAGAATCGAAGTAAT
>CAZALJ010000421.1:0-1846 GCA_964485715.1 uncultured archaeon | reverse complement strand
CAGGGAAGGCATGCTTACGAAACAAATTGTAGATGTAATGGTTCTTTCTATGATATTCACAAAGCAGATTATTATATTCCAGAGCCGTCGAAAACGTAATAAGAAAGAATTCCTTTACGTTTTGATCTTGAATTTGAAGAATCTCCCTCAATATTTTTCCTAGTGATAATAATTGCCTACTGTTAAACATATCAGCGAAAAAAAGGATTTTATGGTTAAGTAACTCCTGAGTTTTTGCCCCTATGGGAATAGCTTGATGCGGAAGGAGTAGTTCCTCTTGAATCGACTCAAATTCGTGACACGCTTGTTGGTAGAGTTCGATGTCACTTTTATCAGCTCGTTTGTAGTCTCGTGTATTACAAGCAGAACAGTGATACTCAAGTGCATACAACCGTTCCGCAGGTCTTCCTTGTATTGCACTGACATCTACAATCTTAGCTGAATGTTCGCAATGAGAACAGTAATACTTCCCCCGTTTTGCCATAAATAAAGCTGGATCAAAAGACCAACCACACTCTGGACAGTTAAGATTCTTTTGGGTTGATTCCTGAAAAATTGCTTCACATTTTGGACAGATAAAGTAAGCTCTAGAGGTGCTTTTTCGATTATTTGCGAATAAGTAGCTTCGGAAAAGAGGTATAGTTTTTGTACATTGTTCACATTGAATTTCTTTCACCCAGAAAAAATACATGACATCCGCTTGCTGTGAACAATGTCCACATTGTGTCTTATAATATTTGGAAAGCTCATTTTTTAGCTTAGAAGATAGTTCTTCGAATTCTACTAAAAGAATATCAAGATCAACCTCCTCTAATTCTTTTTTTACTGTAAACCAAGCGACAGGATTCAGATCACCTCCAGCTACTTTAAATCCCAATCGACTGGCTTCAATGATTGTTGTTCCTCCTCCCATGAAAGGATCTAAGACGAAAAGATCGTGAAAATCATGTTCTTGTAGATAAACATCCCAAAAATCCTTCGTAGAGGGTAAGTTGTGCTCCTTATATTGAGTTGTATCATCTTCTACTTCATTCCTCAAAGAAGAGAGTGATGCATAGATGAGAATGGATCTAAATACTGAACCTAAGCGCCGAGCAAACCATTTATGAAGAGTCAGAACAGGACGATAATATCTCTTCGCGTTACTTTCTTTATAAGCTATTTTACTAACTTTTGAGAAAGGAAAACAAATTTCGATCGCTTTTTCTGATACTTTTGCTTGTTGCTTCATGCTTTTTTTCCATCAATCGTAATTATACCTGTGGATAAAGTGCGATAAAGAACGCTCCGAGCAAGTTGAAAACCACAAAAATAATTGCGGAGAAGATAGCTGATATTGGTGTTGTAATAACCCAACTTATTCCTATTTCTTTGAGACTCTCTTTATCCACTTTCTCTTTATTTACGAATCCGACACCAATGAATGCTGCGACTAATATATGAGATCCTGACAATGGCATTCCCATTAATGTTCCAACAAACATAATTAGAGATACAGAGACACTTGCGGCCAGTGCAGATGTAGGACTAAGCGCAACAATGTCACCAGATAACTTTTTGACTACTCTTCTTCCAAGTATGATAACACCGAAACACATACCCAATCCCCCCGCGATAAGAGCATAGATCAACCCGATTCCACTAGAAAAATAATCGACCGCCATCAATGGTCCAATCGCCTTTGCAACGTCATTGCCACTCCGTGAAAAAACCGTAAACAACAAAAAAGTGGCCAATGCATAAGAAGCGATTTTTTCTTGTCGTTCATAATCAGTATATCCAGTAGTTTTAATAGACTGACGAAATTTGATTATTAACCAATAAAAGAAGTAACCTCCAATCAAAC
>CAZALJ010000420.1:0-1860 GCA_964485715.1 uncultured archaeon | reverse complement strand
ATAGAAGAAAATCATCAGATTCCTATTAAGAGAATAGCAACAATAGCTAAGCTAAAGATTGGGTTAACACACGAGATTGTTAGCCGATTAATTAGTCGACAATCAATCCAAGGATTTGTTGAATCAGGGGGGACTTATGACACAATAGCTGATGATGTATTAATTCTTGGTTCTGATAAATATCACTGTGACGTCCATGACGAAGACTTACCCGTTTCCCACGCACATTATCAATGTAGTAATTGCTTTAGAGCGATCTGTGAAAAGTGTTATACGGAAATGAAGGAACAGGGGATGGCAAACTGCTTATTCTGCAGCGGTGGTATGACTTACTTCCCTGGTACCCTTAAATAACAACTTTTGGCTACAAATCATTTCAGGAATTATTTTTCGAAGTTTCTGACAACCTCTTTGTATAATCTAACTCGTAAATATAGTCTTCTACAGCCCTCTAAAACCTTTTTTTAAATAAAATTATATTCTAGAAATAAATTAATTATCCAGAAAAATAATCAAAGAAAAATTTCAATCAGATAAATTGGAGTGTATTAGTTGTCTTTAAATGATAATGGTAAGCACTATAATGAATTAAAGCAAGCTTATCCCAATAAATTTGCTCCAGAAAACAGGATTTTTCAAAACATCCATCGGGGAGATCGTATATTTGTCTCAACAGCTTGTGCAGAACCTCAATATCTCATTAATGCCCTTGCTTTGTATTTGGAGTCACACCCTAAGGCATTTTTTGATGCTGAAGTATTATCTTGGTGGACTTTAGGAGTTGCACCATATACCGACTCACGATATCAAAGTAATTTTCGTCATAACTCTTTTTTTGTAGCTGATCCCACTAGAAACTCTATAAACACTGGTTTGTCCGATTACACTCCCATTTTTTTATCCAACACACCTGGATTGTTTTACCAAGGTCTTGTCCCAATTGATGTTGCTTTGATACAATGTTCTCCTCCTGATGAACATGGTTACGTTAATCTCGGTGTTTCGGTGGATATTGTCAAAGCAGCAGTGGAGAGTGCGTCATTAATCATTGCACAACTTAATTCTCATATGCCACGTGTTCATGGAGATGGTTTCATTCATGTTCAAGATATTGATTATTTAGTGCCTCATGATGAACCTATTCTTGAGTATAGTCCCACACCCATAAATGAGGAGTCACATGTTGAAATCGCTTCAAAAATTGGCAATTATGTTGCACGTCTTATTCAAGATGGTGATACTATACAAGTTGGTTATGGCTCAATTCCTGATGCTGTTATGGCGAATCTGAGTGAGAAAAGACATCTTGGTGTTCATACGGAATTGGTCTCTGATGGCCTTGTGAATTTAATGAAGAAAGGCATTATTGATAACACTCAAAAAACGATTAATCGTGGGAAAGCAGTAGCATCTTTCTGTATGGGGAGAAAGGAAACTTATGAATATATTCATGATAATCCTTCGATCGAGTTCAAAATAATTGATTATACGAACAATCCTTTAGTCATTGCTCGCCACGATAACATGACTGCGATAAATAGTGCTCTGCAAATAGATCTTACAGGGCAAGCTTCGGCCGAATCAATTGGAAAGACCTTTTACAGTGGAATTGGTGGGCAAGCTGATTTTATGCGAGGTGCAATTCTAGCTAAGGGTGGTAAATCAATTTTAACACTACAATCTGCTGCTGAAAATGGAACGGTTTCAAGGATTGTCCCATTTCTAACTGAGGGGGCAGGAGTTACCCTCAATCGTGGGGATATTCATTATGTTGTAACCGAGTATGGTATTGCTTATCTCCATGGAAAGAACATCCGAGAACGCGCTATGCAGCTCATTTCTATTACACATCCGAGATTT
>CAZALJ010000419.1:0-1870 GCA_964485715.1 uncultured archaeon | reverse complement strand
CTTTTTGATATAATATACAAAGAGAGAATTCTTGTCATATAACAAGGATATTAACCAATAATATTTGAATCCAATTATCTAATAATCATTTTGGTAAGTAAAATAGGTTGGAATAGAATATCATAAGAATCAAGAAGTTTTAGTTAATCTTTATTCTAATTAAGTTTCAAGTATACAATTTAATCAGTGTGAATTCTTCTCCGTATGTTTTGACTATCTGACCAAATGAATTTTGTAACTGGTGACGAAGCAGAGCTTCATATCCTAATGGTGATATCGAAAACTTCTCGTTTGAGCTAGCGTCAGTTTGAGTTAAAATCGTGACAAGGATTTTTCCAAAGATTTCTTTTCCTGATATTGATAATTCGATTGATTCATTCTTTCCTCCTTTAATATACCAAAATGTAGCTGTAATCTCTGAATCTCCTTCTGAAACTTCACTTGGTGGTATTTCAGTCAATAATGTTTGTAAGCTGTCCAAGGTAAACATATTGTCACGGTCTCGAGAGGTATCTACGGAAACAGCTATAGTACTCGACGCTTCAGCTTCTGCTGCAAGAGGAACATCAACGACTTCCTCTCCTAAGAGAGTAGTGCAATGGCGTAACAAGGAGGTTGAAGTAATAGACATCTCTTCTAAAGCCTTGAGAATTCCTACAATTATTTGATTGGTAATAAGAGAACTTAATCTTGCGTAGGCTTGAGTTGAAATACTTTGATGTTTTCGAAGTTCATCAAGCATTTCTGAGTAGTTTTGTGTCGTTTCAAGCTCTTTTAAACGTTCTTCCATTAAGTTTCACATTCCTATTTCTAACTTCGATCAGACCTGTAGGTTTTTTACTGCATTAATCCATAAAAAACTATTTCATTACACTTTTATGAATTAATCAAATCAACTAGATAAATATTCTCACTAGGTTAAAAATGTGTAATATACTAGGTTCTATTTGAAAAAGAAGAAAAGGAAAAGATGGAATCCGTTGCATTCCGAGATAAAGAGTTTTGATGCTGACCTTCTTGATAAAATTCCATCTGGAATCATTATTCTCGATAGAAATAACAATAATCAACCAATTTTTGCGAACAAAAAGATTAAAGAAGACTTACAGCTAGATGATGATCAACAACTAAGTAAAGAAATCTTTCAAGCGTTTCTCGATCCGAAAGATCAACAAAAATTTGTAGAACTCACATCCTCTGATACTCTACCTCGAGTATCAGAATGGAAGAGTATAACGGCAGCAGGAAAATCAACATGGACCCAACTACGGGTTGCTCCATTAAGTGAAAATTATTATATTGTGATTATTAGGGATATTGGCAAGATTAAGGAAATCTTAGCCGAATTATTAGCAACCGAGGCTCAATATCAAGCATTAGTCGAAAGAGATCCAAATTTTCTATTCATTGTAAAGAATGGGGTTTTAGAGTACTATAATCAGGCATTTATAGATAAATTAGGGTATTCAGCCGCGGAAATTGAGAAGTACAGTAGTATGCCTACGTTTTTTGTAGCTCCTGAGCACCGGGAGATGGTTGCCAGATTTTTTATTCAGAGTAAAAGAAATTTGATTACAGGAATGGTTCCCAAAGAAAAAGACAGTCAAGACCGATATCAACAACCTGATGAAAATAGTGAATTTGACCTTTTATGTATAGATGGTTCTCGTATCCCCGTTCATGCTATTGTTCGAAGAGTATATTCAGGAAAGGATGTATTCATCCAAGGGGTTCTGATCGATTTATCTTCGATTAAAGAGCTACATGATATGAAGCTAGATTTTCTAACCTTGACTCAGCATCAACTCCGCACACCTATAGTCAATTTAAAAGGCCATTTAGACTTTTATAAGAAACAGCTTAAGGAAGG
>CAZALJ010000418.1:0-1894 GCA_964485715.1 uncultured archaeon | reverse complement strand
GGAGAAGAAGCAATAATCGAATGGCTGTTCAAACCAGGATTATCTATCAATGGAATTGAGGGGGGATATTATGGTGATGGGGGGATGACCATTATACCCCACGAAGTTCATGCCAACCTAGATATCCGTCTTCCTCCGTTTCAAGAAGTTGAATATGCTAAAAGGTGCTATCAATCTTATATCAATGAGAACTATCCCATGCTTGAATTGCACCTGGGAACAGGTTATGGCCCTGCGAAAATGTCACCATCCCATTCTCTGATTCAGGCAACAAAGTCAGTTTATGAAGAATGTGGAAAAAATCCCATATTTTATCCATCCCTAGCAGGTTCGGCACCCTTTTCAATGTTTCAATCCATTCTCAAACTTCCGTTCGTTTTTGGAGGATTATGTCATGGGGGTCGAGCTCATTCACCACTTGAATACGCGGTAATCAAATCTAATGATCCCCGTGTTGGAGGTATTCTTGAATTCGAAAAATTTGTGGCAAAGCTTTTTGTAGAATTTGCACAAAAACTTTGAATACTCCATTCCACTATTTTTATTCAATTAAAACTATTATTGAATGTTAGATCCTGCGTTTACGATTTTTTGTCTTTTTATATAATTCTGCCAACTCATCTAAATCATATTCATCAAGCAAATCTTTTTCATCTTTATCAAGACTAGTTTTGGGACTCTCTGAAGAACTAGCTTCTTCCGCATATTTATCTAGCATCGTTCTTATTTTTTCATATCTACCACCTTTTACAAGCTCTGAGCTTTGCAATTTTTCTAGTCCTTTTCCAGTAATCCTGTATACTTGAGATGATTTGACATATTCAATTTCTCCAATAGAGAATAATTTACGTAAGATTGCCATAATTTTGTCTCTATTATACTCTACTTGGCCTGTACGTGAGATTATCTCTAGTTGGCCTAGAATTGCTAACATTTGAAGTCCTGTTTCGCGACTATCAAGCATATCAAGAATGTAAATTGTGAGGAACCTTGAAAATTGGTCTTGTAGCGGAAGATCGTCTTCTGTTAAGCGTTGATTTATCCAAGTGAGGACTTGTCTAAAATGCTGTGGTTTTTTTGCGGTGCTTGAGAAAACCCGATGTGGCCGATCAAGCCGATTGAGGATATCTAACTTTTCGATAATAGTTGAAGGATGGACTTGAGCGATATCTTTTTTATGAAAGAGAACAGCCAAGGGTTTACCCAAAGATTGAGGATGATCAAGAATTTTCTCAAATTCAGTTTCTACATCCTTAAAACTTCCTTCATCACTTCCATCAATGACGTAAATAATAGCATCTACATGATCTAAAAATTCTAATGCAAACCTTCTTACCTCTTTTCTACCCCCAACTTCTATTATACTAAATGTTATGTTATTATTAATTGTAATTTCAGAAACAGTTTGAGCGGTATCAGGTGTTCCTGACGTAAAGAGTCCTTCTTGAAAAGAACTGATAAGGGTAGACTTGCCACTTTTTTCTAAACCATAAAATAGTACTCGAATTGTAGTCGTCAGTTTTTTTCCCCACTTTCTACTTAAGTTTGATAACAGCTGAATACTAGATGGTTTATCTTTTTTTAAAACTTTTCATCTATCATTGGTAATGGTTAAACGTTTAAAATGATTAATTTGAAATTTCACTGACTTGTTTGTATTGAGGTGTCTTTTTTTGCCTCTAGTGCGTTCACAAGCAACCATCTTTTCAATGATAAAATCAATGATATATCTCTGTTAAGCTCTAGAAACTAGCCTGCCAGAAATATATCTAATACCATCAATCGCACGGAGTTTCTTTAGTAATAAACGAACGTTTCCAACCGTGTTGTTAATCATTAAAATTTCTAAACACTCATTTTTCTTCATGTGAAAATGAGATGAAAAAGCAACATT
>CAZALJ010000417.1:0-1901 GCA_964485715.1 uncultured archaeon | reverse complement strand
CCTACAGAAACACTTCCCCTAGGCAGATTTCTCCATGAGAAAGGATTCACAGTTCATGGTGTACGATTAGCTGGCCATGGTACGGACTATCGAGAGCTACCTAAATACACATGGCATGATTGGTACAATTCTGTAGAAACTGGTTTTATTTTTCTCAAAGATTACTGTAAAACCGTCATCCCTATTGGAGTCTCTATGGGAGCAACCTTATGTTTATTATTGATTCATAAGCACCCTAACCAATTTACAAAACTAGTAATGCTTGCTCCAATATTCGCTTCAAAATCTCGATTAATGTGGTTAATGCCAATATTAAAATTGTTTAAAAAAAATCTATTTAAGGGAGAGGATACGGTGGAATTTTACAAAACACATAACCTTTATAGCTACATTTACTACCCAACTGAAAGCATAATTCAATTAACGAGCCTTCTCAATTATATAAAAAAGGAGCCAATCAATGTTAACGTCCATACATTGATTGCATATGGTCTCCTAGATGATACTGTTTCGATTCCTGCAATTGAGAGGGCAAGGAAGCAGAAATTTTCTGCTGATACTGAAATTGAAATACTGAAATTGCCAAAATCAGCTCATATTCTTACTGTTGAACCAGATTCGGAAGAGCTGTTCCAAGCAATTGAATTGTTTTTAAAGAATTAAAGAGAAATTGGCTTCTTTTTAAAGAATTTTACCTTTTTAACACCTATACATCTTTTTTAGCTAAAGGAAGTTTGAATAACATAGTTGTGCCTTTTCCTTCCTTGCTTTCCACCCAGATAGTTCCTCCATGGGTCTCAACGATTTTTTTACAATGAGCCAAACCAATTCCACTTCCCTCAATTTTCTGTCTTTTCAAATCAGAGGCTCGTGAAAAAATGTTGAATATTTTATCTATGAAACTTTCAGGAATTCCCATTCCATTATCTTTAACATATACTGTTACAAATCTAGAACCAGTTTCCTGAACCCCCAACTCAATACACGGTTTTAGTTGGTCACCCATGTATTTTACGCTGTTTCCGATTAAATTGCCAAAAAGTTGAAGCATTCGATTTTTTTCAGCATAAATTACAGGAAATTTACCTTTAAGGTTGATCTTAATGTCAGCAGTTTGAATTTGAGCCGAAAACAAAGCGAGAGAATCGTCAATGATTTCTTTTAAGTCTAATTCCTCTTTTTCTTGAGTAATTCTACCAATTCTAGAATATTCTAAGACTTCTCGAATCATGCTTTCAATTTGAGAGGTATTTTTTGAGATCCGATCCAAGTAAAATTGAGCATCCTCAGGAAGGACATTAGTGAAATCTTCATTGAGAGCAGTAACAAAGCCTTGAATTGATATGATCGGAGCTTTGAGATCGTGACTGATTGTATAGACAAATTCTTCCATTTGATTGTGTTTTTTCTGTAATTCTTTCGTTTGTTCTCTTACTTTCCAAAGCAATTCACGACGTTGCTCATTTTCTCGCTGGATTCTTTCAATATTTACCTGTAATTTATCATAGGAGGCTCCAAACAGTGACTTTAATTCATTATATGAAATTGATAGGTTTACAATGTTAGCTAATGCGCGAAAAAAATTAATATCTTCTTCTAAAGGTTTAAAAACGCTGTCAAAGCTGATAAATCCTAGATAATATTCTGGAAAGAGAATGGTGTTAATTTTAAAAGCGAAAAGGGATTTTATACTAAATTTGTCGAATTCGGTTTTGCATTTAACTTCACTATCGGTAAGATAGAAAAAGTGTGAATTGGAATTCCACTTTTGCTTGAAAACATGAGTTAGTAGAGAATGAAGGTCTTTGGAGCTTAGATGAACCTCAGAAGACCGAGCAGCAATTTCTGGAGGATCAGAAACATCACTTAAGAAAAGCAAATCAAAACAATATGAGTTTTCC
>CAZALJ010000416.1:0-1916 GCA_964485715.1 uncultured archaeon | reverse complement strand
ATCATGCTCGCTTACTATCACGCTTGGGTTATTTGGACTCCATTGTTGATTCCAATCCTGAAATTGCTAAAACTGTTGGTAAACAATTTGGAAGACCTTGGTTCTCAAATATTAAGTCTATGGCTGAAAAACAATCACCAAATGGTGCAATTATTGCTGTTCCAACTAGTGCTCACCCTAGTACAGTAATTGAAGTGCTACCTCTTATTCCAGAGTTAAAAGCCTTGTTGATAGAGAAACCCATTGCACCTTCTGTAAAACAAGCAATTGATTTGAAATCAAAACTCTCTAATTCCAAGGTTAAAATTATTGTAGGTCATATTGAAGTTTTTAACCCAGTAGTTACACGGATAGGTGAAATCCTTAGAAAAAGCGATTTAATCGGACATCCGCGCTCTGTCCTTTTTCAACGACGTGGTGCAGTCGCAGAAACTAGAATTGAGTCGATTGGCGATGTTTATGAGGACATAGGTGTTCATGATTTTGATATTGCTTTAAGATTGTTTTTGAGGGGAAAAATGAGGCTATTTTCTACTGCTGTTAAATTAAATGGATTAGCTAATTCGAGTGTTATTGTTATTTCCTCTGAAGAGAAAGAATGTAATGTTTCATTTCTCATGAGCCGTGAGTATGCTGGAAAATTACGAACAATTGATATTGAAGGAACACAAGCCACCCTCTGCGCAAACTTATTGACTCAGATCTTAGAATTACGTAGTCTTGAGATTGCTCGAGGAGAAAAAGATGTTTCCGCTATTCGTATACCATTTTCGAACGGGGAACAAATAAAGGTCTATGGTGAACCACTCCTTCATGAGATGTGGAATTTTGTTGACTGTATCCGTGGAAAAGCTACCCCTCTCGTATCTATCGATGATGGGATAAATGTATTAAAAATTGTGGAAGCTGCTCGTTCAAGCATCGAGACAGGTGAGTTTATTCATTTGCAAATTTGATCAAGAATGAAGTTCTACTCTCACCTTTTCGATGATCAAAAACCAAGCGGAAATTCTTGGCTCTACTTCATGGTAAATTGGAAATGGATAAAACCGTAAATGTTGTTTGTTTCCTTGATTATCTTCCAAAACTGAATCAAAGATTTTTTCTTCAATTTCCTTTTGATAAATTAAATCTCGAAAATGGGTTGTTAATCCTGCTTCCTGAAAAGGATGGAAATTAAGGATATTGATTGTTTTCAAGTCTGAAATTTCAGCAAATTCCAAAAGTTGTTGAGCGCTTTTATTATAAGCAATTACTCGCCCCATATTATCAATCTTCAACCATCCTAGAGGTAGATTAGCAACTAATGTTTCATACTCTTTAGTCACTTGTTTGAGGTATTTTTCAATCCTTCTTTGTTCTGTTATATCAGAGACTGTAACAACGGCTCCTGCAACTTTTTCATCCACTATAAGGGGAACTGATGAGACTGAGGCTTTTACTTCTTCCCCTTGAGCTGTCATATAAGTCAATAAAAGATAACCATCACTTTTCTTTCCAGTCATCCGTTCTTGAGTTTGTTCTTTCACTCGAGCATGTTCGAAAGATGGAAAAATATCGAAAATACTTTTTCCAATGAGCGTGTGCTTTTTATACCCAAGCATTTTCTTTAATCTAGGATTAGCTGATGTTATCTTGTAATTTCGATCATAAGTGTACAGTCCATCGCTCATTGAAGCAATTGTCGATTCCAAAAACTCTTTGGTTGTTTGTAATTCCTTTTCGCGTTGTTTCTCAGTGGTAATATCTCGAATAAAGCCATAAGTTTCGATAATATTTCCATTCCCATCTTTAATCGCAGCTCCAGTCACACGTGCTGATACTTTTTTTCCTGATCTGTGAAAAAACTCTAACACGTAATTATCCTCTATTAGCTCTCCCACGAGGCGTTTTTTGGTTATTTGTTTTAATAAATC
>CAZALJ010000415.1:0-1917 GCA_964485715.1 uncultured archaeon | reverse complement strand
TTTTCAAACAGATTGATAAATTTATCGAATCTTTCAATAAGAGGCCTCACTTCGCTCTCTCTCCTCTCTTTCGGAATTGAGAGTGCTAAGAAGAAGTTGTCAAATCTTGTCTCTAAACGATTCATTCTTTCATTGTTAGATTTGATTCTTCCTTTAAGTTCGCCTAACCTAGATGAAATTGTACCAAGCGATATAAAAAAGGCTATTACTCCAGAGAGCAACATACTCGCGATGCTATAAATATCCATTTTTATTACCTCTCTCTTGTTTTTACTTCACCTTCTCTCTTAGCCACTTCCCCGGTCTAAACTTAGGAACTTTTTTAGCTGGGATAGTTATAACTTGCCTTGTCTGAGGATTAACTCCTCTTCTTGCCTTTCTCTCCATAACTTCAAAAGTCCCAAAACCAACTCAAGTAACTTTTTCTTCCCTCATCTCTACCAGGTTACCTTAAGGGAATTGTTCAGATAGAGTAAAACCCTCCCACCCCCACTTCCCTTTAGGAAAAGAAACTCAACTCTTTGAAGGACAGGTACAGCTTTTTTCCTAAATTATCAAAGATCCAGCCGTTATCTTAAGAAATTTTTGAATTTTTCTTTTTTTCTTTGACTTTCCTTTCTAAAAATTCCTGTTTTCCTTGGAAATTCTGGCTCATTTTCACCCTATCAACTTGGTTCTTGAATCGCCTTTTCTTAAATTATTCATCTTAACTTCATGCCCTAATCGAAACCTCTCGGTATCCATCACAAATTCCTCACCAGTTAACCTTACCCAATTGCTGATTTCGTGTACTGAGTCAAATATAGCATCGGCATAGATTTTCAAATGTCTCTCATTGACCTTAAAATTCTGCAAAAGATTATTCAAATAATATGCCGGAAAATCGCCAAAGTCTGCTACTAGAAATCTGTCATCACCTAAGTTCTTCAGTAACAACAATCTGTCGGGAAATTTGATATTGTCTTTGTCTAATTCTTTCCCGTTTACGATTCTGTATGAACTGGCTTTTTTCTCCGTTTCTAGATATAAGTCATCTAATCGCTGAATAATTTGTAGATACCGCACACTTTTCAGTATCGATATAATAGATATTATTTGCTCGTTTTCCAGTCGTCTCACAATATACGAATTCTGTAGTAATTGGCGCAAATTGTGTTGGCTAACTTTCCAATTTTTGAATATCTGAAAACCTAGATATTCATTCTTTGAAATTATTTTCTCAACATCTTCCTTTCGCAGCGAAAGAAAGTTATTTATGCCCTTTGAGGTGAAATTCTTTTCTTCAAGAAGATGGACCATTTTGTACAATTGATTCATTAATGACAGTATTTCGCTATCAACCAGCATTTTGGCGTAATCGAATATTTCTTTATTCAATCTTTTCTCAGAAAAATTATGTACCGCCTGATAGAACAGGTATATAAGGGGTATAGCCAGAAAAACTGCGGATATATTTGTCAAAAGACCCCTAATATTCTCACTTTGTTTTACTCCAATAAAATAAAATAGAAATCCAGCTAGCACAGACGCGACATACGGTGCTATTTTGAGCAACATTTTCTTAATTTCCATAATATTGCATCGTACAATCTTATTCATTTTTCTTTTGAAGGATTTAGAACTCTAGATATTCTCTTTATCAGGACAGAAATCGAAATTCTGGTCAGTTCATCGATATCCGAAGCGGATCGGATACACTCCCCATTTGATGGTGTATCCAAGGTCATATACATTGACCAGACAACAGATACGCCTGATTTGATCTTATGTCGGGAAAAAAATTTTATCCCCGACGTTTTTGGTTATTCCTATCCATAAGGATAGCAAATTATCCACCTTAAGTAGCTGACTCTAATCGTAGCAGATATCAAAGCGGAGCTTTAGAAGCTTCTTGGCATCATTGGGTAGATCCCGACG
>CAZALJ010000414.1:0-1969 GCA_964485715.1 uncultured archaeon | reverse complement strand
GAATGGCATAAACATCATCATTATTATATTCAAAGAACCCTGACGGAAGTTGATGACTATTCATTCATCACAATAGAATTATGGAAATATCTCTTATCCTGATTAATTTCAATAATTATTGTCAAAAATCCTTTATATAATCCTAATTTCATATTTCTTTTAATTTTCTTACAAAAATTAAAGTTCGTGTTTGAAATATCTCTCCCTACTTATTTGGAAAACCTTAAATCCCTTGGCCGTGATTTGAATACAGGAATGTGAATATCCCAATGATTTTTTGTGCTTCTTGAGAAGAAGCTTTATAAATTTCCGTCTAGGGCCCCCACATAATACCAAAGTTCTCCCTTGGTAGCTCAGCCTGGCAAGAGCCCCCGGCTGTAGACTTGGTTCGCACCTCCGAGAAAACTATGAAGAGTGTGTCAGCAATAGCGCGGTTACCGGGTTGTCCCGTGTTCAAATCGCGATAACACGAACGTTATCATGTGGATATCACGGCCAAGGGATCTCTCAATTTTTCATTCTTCTCTACCTCGAAACTACTAAAAATAATCTCTATTTGATTTTTTCCTAACCAGGATGATGTTTTTTTAAGGAAAGGGTTCCATTAAACAATGCAAACTGTTCTTAATAATATTAAAGTTCTTCTTTACTGGGATAAAACCACATGGTATTCACTAGGAGCATTGGTTGCAAGCCTTCAACACTATCATCTCCCATTTGAAATTATTAAGGGAGATGTCATCCCTCACATTCAAAATAATATTGCTCAAGGATTGAAAGTAATTTATGGAGAATCAGCGCGAATCACGACCATTGGTTCGTTAGAGGATCGTTTAAGAACTATTTCCAAACATATATCGTCATCAAAATTAACAACAGCTATTGGAGGGCCCCATGCTTCGGGAGATCCTCTAAAAATTTTAAAGATGGGAGCAGAATATGTAATCATTGGCGAGGGAGAGGTGACTTTTCCTGAATTTATCCGAACATTAGCTATTAACGAGTTTAAGCATGAAAGTATTAAAACCATGCCTGGAATTGCATATCTAAATGAGGCTGGGAAATTTATCCGAACTCCTTCACAAACTAGGATTCGTTTAGATGAGCACTGTCCATACTCTGACTCTAAGGATTTTCCAATTCATCCGCCCATTGAGTTAATGCGTGGGTGTGCTTTTCGCTGCAGGTTCTGTCAAGTACCCTATATATATGGTAACCCTCGATTTCGATCTATTGATAGTATTATTGAAATTGTAGAGCATTATATTCAATATTTTAAACCATTGAAAAAAAATGTTGATATTCGTTTTATCGCGCCAAATTCACTTGGATACATGGAGAAAAAACGAGGACAACCAAATTATGATGCTCTAGCTGAACTCATGAAGCGATTAGCGCAATATGACATACGAGTCTTTTTTGGAACTTTTCCTTCAGAAATCCGGCCAGAGTATGTAACAGATAAAATTCTCACGTTATTTGATGGGGTGGCTAATCGCCAAATGTCAGTTGGATTTCAAAGTGGGTCTGATCGTGTTCTTTCTGAAATGCGTAGAGGGCATTCTGTTGCAGATGGACTACATGCGTTTGATTTATTAACCTCTCATGGATTTACTCCAGTATTTGATTTTCTACTTGGAGTCCCAACTGAAACAATCGATGAACAATGGCAAACACTAAGATTGATTCGTAAACTTGGAAAAAAAGCTCGTGCGAGACTTCATTATTTTATCCCCCTTCCTGGAACCCCTTGGGAAAACAGCAGCCCTTCCTTTCTTGATCCATATGTCCAATCTGAAATTGGAAGACTAGCCAAATCCGAAATTATAACAGGTGCCTTCGCCAAACAATTTCAAATTGCCTTTAACAGCACATAGAACACCATCTTTTTTCTAGTGCATCAAAAGACTGAATTTTTAGAAAAGGAAAAATTAGGTTATTGGGAACTGCGCGGGTATTCCAATTCTGC
>CAZALJ010000413.1:0-1990 GCA_964485715.1 uncultured archaeon | reverse complement strand
CTGCAATTATTGGAATAAATACTGCAAAAAAAATCGGAATAAATATTACAAAGGGAAAACCAGAATCGCTAGATGTGGAACTAGTATTAGGTTCATTAGATCCTAATATAAACAGTAGAATAAAGATAACAATACCAATAAATAATAAGAAGACAGCAATTAAAATTTGATATATCTTTGCCAACTTAGATCCACCGACCAGTCCCAATTGAGAATTTATTTCCTTTTATTGATAGCATTATTTACCCTTTTAAAAAAAGACTTGTTTCGGAACTTAAAAAAGAGAAGTTCTTTTTGAGAAAAGTTTTCCAAATTCAAGTTTACTAGAATCTAACCAGAATACAAGGTAAGTCAGAATGATCGATGTTCCCTATAAAATATAATAAATGATTAAGAACCTAGTAATATCAGTAATAATGTTAGGAACGCCTGAATTTACAAAGAAAGTGCATTACGCTTACTTATACTTGTAAAAACACTTAACTCCGTAAAAACTATCACTAATCAATAGGTGAAATCATAGATGTCATCAGACGAACGATTTCTTCTCATAATTTTGATTTTTGGGATCATATTATTTAATTTGCTTTTAGTTATCTTAATCAGGTTTATTAGAAAGATAACTAAATAGATAAAAGGATTAAACGTTCTAAAGAAAATATTGCTGATTTTTTTCATTTTTCTTGATCTAAAAAACAACTAGTAATGGAATCACGTCAGAAAAAATGCAAAACTAGGTATAGGTTTGCTAGCTGTCGTTTTCGTTATAATAGCAGTTGGACCAGCTAGATAAATTATCTCTACAAATTAATACTCTATATAGGTATTATTTATTATAGGTTCTAGCCTCTCTTAATGCATTCTGATTTTTTGTTGGATAGATGAAAACTTGAATGAAAATACAAACAGTGAACAGAATCGGTTCTACCTTATAACTGTTGATCTATTGAAAGGATTTTCGGTCTTCTCCATGATTTTCGGGCATTTTATCGGGTGGTGGGATAATTCAATGGCTGTTAACTATGAGGAAAGCGGTCTTCTCGTGACTATCATTATGATCCTAGGACTTATGGTTTTCCCATGTTTTCTTTTCATCTATGGGTTCAATCAAGTTAATTCCTTTCTGAAACGAGGAGGAAATATCTCAAATCGGCACAAGATTAGATCTCATGCAATAAAACGAAGCATAATTTTTCTCATTTTCTTGATTTTCACAATGACAATAATGGCATTTTCGAGAGGAGAACCAGAAAAATTACTCAATTATTTTTTTACTTGGCACCTGTTTCATCTTTTTGCTTTCTCTACACTTTTCCTCCTTCTTATGTGGGAACTCGCATGTTGGATCGAAAAGAAAATCAATGATTATTGGAATTCTCAACAATGTCTTACTGTCATCTTACTATCAAATTTCATATTGGTTATTGCCCTTTTCTTTTTATTCTACGATTATATGATGAAGCAAACAGTAGCTTTTCCTGTACCATTTGAAATCAAAATAATTCTTGAATACGCTCTTCTTGATCTTTCAACGAGTGGTGTGATCCCATGGCTTGCATTTACGCTAGCTGGTGGAATAACTGCTTCATTTCTCGATTTAAGCAACGTCCAGAAAATTCGTGTTACTGAAAAATCATTTATCATATTCACAGCTAACCTTGTTTTCTTGGTCGTTGGGCTATTGTATTTAGCAGAACAAAGATTTGTTTCTCACGGGATAGGTTATACGTCAACGTTTTCCCATGTATTCATTTCGATTGGATTGATTGGTTGCATCAACATAATTTTAATTCTAGTACTTGATCTCTATAAGACGATTTCTCACCAAACCGTTACAAAACTGTTTTATCCTATTATCATTGTTAGTAAAATCACTCTAACGATTTATCTCATTCATCCTGTATTTGCTGTCTTCGAACCTTCATTTATCCCATCAGAATCGGTTTTGTTGTTATTTGCTTTACTGTACTCCCTGTTTTTTGTTATATTA
>CAZALJ010000412.1:0-2027 GCA_964485715.1 uncultured archaeon | reverse complement strand
GCTAATGTTACTAAAGCCCGTGCTTTATTGGCTTGCACCAATGATGATATGACAAATTTTAAGATTGCCACTAAAGCTAAGGAGCTAAACCCACAGCTGCGAACAGTCATCCGTGTGTTTGACCAAGATTTCGCTCGTAAAGTCACTGATTTGTTTGATATAGACGCGGCGGTCAGCACCTCAGCTATTGCAGCTCCCGCCTTTGTAGCGATAAGTTTTGAAGATGGCATCATCCAGACTTTAAAATCTAGAAAAGGTGATACAGAATTCCATCTGATGGAATTTATATTTTCTCAATTTGAACCGATTAGCGTCGGCGATCTAGAAGAGACATACGATATCACCATATTAGCGATTGATAAACTTGCGCATCCTGATTCTGAGGATATAGTCATTCCTGGATCTAAACTATTATTATTAGGTGAAATTCGTGCTCTTCGTAATATCAAGAACAAAATTAGCTCCTGAAAGTCTCTAGAATTAACCCTGCTAAATATTAGGATGAGGAAGATTTCAGAAAAGTTAATAGCAATAACGAGCTTTTATGTTGCGAATCGAATCCAAATCCCCTAAAAATAATAATTTTGAACCCGCTGTGACTTGATCAGTCGCTTCAGGATGAACCTCCTCATTGACTGCTAAAATAGTGACATTATACGTTTCTTCTAGAAATTCCACGTCCACAGGAGTAAAATCTTTTTTCAATGTGATTTCAGTGAGATGAAAGTCAGTTTTATGTTTCTTGGATCTCAGACTCTGGATAATTCCTTCTTCGAAGGTCTGAGCAACAAATGCTGGTGCAGTAATTGCACTAGTGCTAATCGCAGAATCAATATCATAAATTTCTGTTACCTTCTGGCCAAAAACTCTGTCAAAGGTACGCATCACAGTTCGAATATCTGAATTGAGTTCTTTCGCTTTAATCGCAATCCTGAAGTTCAGCATATCATCATTGGTTACAACAATCAATGCTCTCGCTGATTTCACATTCGCCATATTTAAGACTTTACTACGAGCTGCATCCCCAAAGATAACACTTACATCAGGTGTTCAAGCATCTGCTCAATATCTTCGCGGTGTCTTTCTGTCTCTTTCGTTATTACAACGGTCGCAATTTTCTGTCGCACTAATTCTTCTAAGACACGAGTACCAACATTCCCCGCAGCACCTACGAGAATTGTATGATTTTTCATTTTCTTTGCTATCACCTCATTCCATGCTTTAATTCGATATCTAAAAGTAAAAGTAAACATTCCAAATTCAATAATCCCTAAACCAACCAATGCCAAACCAAGAAACGGATAAATTATATACAAAAGTTTGATTATTAATTCCCCTTCATGAGGAAATTCATATATCTCCATAGCTAATAAAAGTGACATTGTAGCGAGAGCTGAATCCAAGATATTGGACGGATAATAAGAACCAACGGTACGAGGGTAAAATAATTGAAAAATTATAACTCCAACTACAATGGATAATAAAAGGCCGATTATTACATTTCTGAGCTTACCAAGAGCAACAAAAAAACTTCTAAAAAACACTCGCATGATTAAGAAAAGAAATAGATTAGATTTTTAATCTTTATCGGAAGGCAATACAGGTAAGATCAATAAAACATTGATATTCGTTATATGGGTTCCATTAATCATTGAGCGATTGATTATTTAGACAAGCTTAGTTAGAAAAGCAAGTGTCTCATAATCTTCATGAGACGAAGTACCATCTAGGCCACATTAGTTCGGTTCTTGCGAAAGAAATGTAAAACAACAACAGCAATGACCCCGAGTATCAATAAGTAGACAAGTAGTCTTTGCTCTATGGGAGCTGGGGTAATAAGTTTGGGGATCTCAATTAAAGATATGTTGTGAGGGTTCATTACTGTTTCGATATTTGTTTCATTAGACCGTGAATATGCTGTATAAACTGCATTTATAAGAAATTTAACAGCCTTTGTGATCTGTTTTTCAACGATTTCAGATATCCTTTGAGTATCATTATTGCTCATTGCTGGAAAAAGCTCGTCC
>CAZALJ010000411.1:0-2028 GCA_964485715.1 uncultured archaeon | reverse complement strand
AGAATTGGGAGCAATACGATCAGAAACCAAATAGACACAACAGTCTTCTGGAGCAGAAAGTTGGCTGCTTCCAACCAAATGGATGTTAATCGGATCGAGCTGAATGTTGGTCATCGGATCACATCTTTTAATAACAGGAATCGATGATGATAATTATTTTATTTAGGAATATTCTTATAATTAATTTGGGTTCTGAAAAAATGTGTCTAGGTTTGTAGAATGTAGTGGATTTTATATATTGGCTTGATTAATTAGATATTCCTTTCTAGATAAACAAGTCTGGTGATTTAAATCGTGGCAACACACGAGATCATCAATGTTATGGAAGAAACGTTTGGTGAGATAGAAATACCCGGTACCTGTATCTCTCTTGTGGATTCTGACGGTTTAGTGATCCACAATGAGGGGGAGTGCGACGATTTACCGATACTTGAAAGTTTGAACGCTCACTTAATAACATCATTTGAAAGCACATTGACCCAGCTAATATCATTGAATCAGATCCTTGATTCTATAGTGCTTAATACTGGCGAGACTGCTTTTTATGTAGATGATTTAACTGGAGGAGCTGGGTTATACCTCATCATAAGAACCAGCTCAGATTTGTTAAATAAGGTATTACCGTTTTTAAAAAACCTTGTAAGAAGTATTGAGCTTTCCTTACAAGCTATGGGTAAGATATAACCTTTTCCTAGCTTATCAGAAGGATTAAATCATCTATTTATGTTAATATGGGGTTTTTCAAGCTATTTGGTTCACTAAATGACTATTTCTGTGTCTAAAAGAGTGTTACTAAATTTAAACAGGATTTGATAATTAAAAACTTACTAAACCAAAAAGTAATTTATTTCCAATAAAGGAGGGTGAACTTGTTCACTAGTGTGTATTAAATTTGAACATTGGCTTTATTTCAAAGATAGGTTGAGAACAATGAGTAAGATTAGAGTTGCAATTGCGGGTCTTGGCAACTGTGCTTCTGCTTTGATTCAAGGCGTTCATTATTATCGCAATGAAAAAGAGGATTCTACTGTCCCTGGATTGATGCACGTCAAATTTGGCGACTACCATGTACGTGATTTAGAGTTCGTTGCTGCTTTTGAAGTCAATAAGGATAAAATAGGCAAAAAAATTAGCGATGCAATTTGGATTCATCCTAATTGCACCCCTAAATTCTCTGAGGTACCTGAAACTGAAAGTATAGTCTATCCTGGCCCAATCTCTGATGGTGTCCCTCCTCACATGATCAAACCATTTCATTGTTATGACGAAGCTCAAGTAAAACCTGTTAACGTTGCAGAAGTACTCCAAGATACAAAAGCGGATATTTTGGTGAATTTTCTTCCTGTGGGGAGTGAAAATGCCACTAGGATTTATGTTGAGGCTTGTTTGGAGGCAGGTGTAGCTCTAGCTAATGGAATACCCTCATTTATTGTATCAGACCCAACGAGAGAATGGCCGAAGAGATTTGAGGAGAAAGGACTTCCCTGTGCAGGAGATGACATCAAATCTCAGGTGGGAGCTACAATTTTACATCGCGTATTAGCACAATTAATGCTTGACCGTGGTATCGAAATTGAGAAAACGTTCCAACTCAATGTTGGTGGCAATACAGACTTCGAGAACATGAAATTCGAATCAAGACTAAAAACTAAACGAATTAGTAAAACAGAGGCAGTAACTAGTATGTTACCTCATGATGTCCCAACGAGAATTGGTCCATCTGATTACGTTCCCTTTTTAGGGGATCGAAAAATTTGTTATTTGTTACTTGAGGGTAGAAAATTTGGTGATCAACCCCTCTCAATCGAGGTTAAATTGAGTGTAATAGATAGTCCTAACTCTGCTGGTGTAATGATTGACGTTATACGTGCGCTTAAGACAGCTATAGATAGGAACATAGCAGGCCCCTTGATTTCTATCTCAAGTTATGCGTTTAAACATCCTCCAAAACAGATCCCAGATTTTGAAGCGCGCAATCAGGTGGAAGCATTCATACGTGGAGAAATAGAAAGATAGGGAGACCGATTA
>CAZALJ010000410.1:0-2054 GCA_964485715.1 uncultured archaeon | reverse complement strand
ACCAATCTCTATATGCGGAACTACCACTATTTAAACCTTTTTGTCGGCAAATTATAGTCAAAAAAGGGTAAATCTAGTTACGGGAAAACTGAAAGATTGGCACTAAAAATGTGATTTTTGGGTAATTAAAATGAGAATTATCATTGGAGGTATTGGTATGTCTCATGAGGTTACTGCCAACAGATAATAATAAACCATTGAAAATCGTCATCTTAGGGGAAGGAGGGGTGGGAAAAACTACTATATCGAAGACATTTATCAATAATTCGTTTTTCACTGAAGCAAGACAAACAATTGCTGTAGAATTTCATTCAAAAATTCTATCTAATAGTAAAAATTCCTATTGTAAACTTCAAATTTGGGATCTGGGAGGACAAGAGCAGTTTAAGAATATGGGGGTATTCAAGGAGTTCTGCAAGGGTTCTGATGCTGCCCTCTTATGTTTTGACCTGACTGACCTATCCTCCCTGTTTTCTATCCCTGAATGGTTAAGTTTTGTCGAACCTCATGTACCCAAGTTTTTAATTGGAACAAAATCTGACATTGCTTCTTCTGAAGAAAGGAAATTTAATTTAGCATCTTTTCAGAGGAGATTTCAATGTATTTCTTCGTTTAAATGTTCAGCAAAAGACGTTCTCTCTGTAATGGAAATTTTTGAAACAGTGATAGATTTTGTCCAGAATATCAGAAATGGGAAGGTTAAAATCTCTACAGACTCATCATTAAAAGTCTCAAAACGTCTATTAATCTCTTAAGGTGGTTTTAATGCAAAAATTGTTAAGAAAAATGAAAAATCAAAAACATGAGCGAATATTAAGTGGTGTCTCTGGGTTTGATAATTTGGTATGTAACGGATTTCGCAAGAATTCAGTTAACGTAATAATTGCTGACCCAGGATGTGGCAAATCAACTTTTTGTTGGCAATTTTGTTCTGAGAACTCCCAAGCCCCGGCTTTGTATGTCTCTCTAGAACAAACTCTAGATTCTGTCTTACAAGATTGCCGTGATATTGGTCTTGTTAAATTCGAACAGAAATATAATCGAGGAAATCTGCAATTTCAAGTCGCATTTAGCGAAGAAACAGAACTAACTTCAGGAGAAATTGCATTACGTTTTTTCATGTCTGAGTTACCTAAGTATCTAGAAGTCATCAAAGAAACAGCAGATAGCTATTATGGAGGTATTCGTGTTGCAATTGATCCTCTTACTCCTTTACTTCTGGAAATTCCAGAACCCAACCAACAAAGAAATGTGATAAACCGAATCTTTACATCCTTAAGAAAGATTGGAACTTCTATAGTGACAATCGAAAAAGGATTTGGGGAAACTCTTGCAAGGATCCCCCTTTTCTTGTCTGATTCGATTATTGAACTCGAACATATTGGATTGGGTGGGATTTATAACAGAACTCTGAAAATTCGCAAGTTTAGAGGATCCGCTCATTCGGAAATGCCTCAACCTATTGGTTTTGAGGAAAATAAAGGGTTGGTAGTTTATGATATCACAAGTAAATGATACATATTATTCTCCTGCCAATTTATCATCAGTAATTATCTCAATTGACAAAGAAATCTCATACCTCGCTGAATTTGCTGATGTACAAGCAGTAATTCTATTTCGACTAGATGGACAAGTTCTAGAATCTCACTATCGCAATGAAGTCTCTCAAAATCTATTAGTTGTAATTCGGTGGGTAAGAAATATCATTTCCAAAACAACAGAGGAACTTCAAAGAGGTTCAAAGTCCGTCAAATATGATAAGGAAATTAATTCAAAAGTGAGGATTCCAGTCTATTTTTACTGTACCGGAAATTCAAGCATTTTAGTTACTCTTCTGAACTCAAAGGCGAATACCGGCTTAATGGAAATTGAGATGAGTAGAACTGCAAAACGACTGGGTTGGATTATCGATAAGAAGAAACCTTTAGGTGACTAAATATGATAAAAGCCGCCGTAGGTCTAAATATAGATCATGATTTGACACAGGCTACAAAAAAAGCTCTTGAACAAGCTGAATCCCGACTAGGAGCTCATCCATCCCTTATACTTTACTT
>CAZALJ010000409.1:0-2074 GCA_964485715.1 uncultured archaeon | reverse complement strand
ATGATTCTTCAAACCGTTTCATTAATCAGGATGGCTCCATTTCAACAGCCCCATTGATTTTTGGGCCTCTTTGATATACTGTTCAAGCTGTGAGTATTCCAGTCGTTTTTGGATTGAGGAATTACTCTGGATGAGCCCCAGCCATTTTTCGTAGTCTTCTTCAAACCGCTGCTTCTCAGATGACACCTTTTCTACAAAGGAACTTAGATTCTTTTCTTCAGCTAAGTTCTTTGCTTGATCGATTAATTCTAGAGCGTCTTGAAAGTTTCCTTCAATGATGTATAGCTTGGCTTGCAGGATCAATGCTTCTATAATATCGAAAAATGATATAGCTGTCTCATTAAGTTTGTGTATTAGACTTTTGGCTTCCTCAAAAACTTCGAGCTCACCAAACATATTCCTATCCCGAGAAAAGTTCATTATATGTCTGTTGTGGCATCTCCTACGGTCAAAATTTGTTCTATCGTTTTAAAACTAATACTTTTCTCTTTACTCTGTTTTAATTTATGTATTTTGCTATTCAAATCTGGTAGATCGTATTTTTCATTGAAGCGTTTATCCAACTCTGCTAATTTTTTCCACGCATCAGTTGAATTTTTTCCAAGATATCGCCAAGAATATTTACCTTTTCTCTTATCATTCGATTTCTTAGAGATATATGCTACAAGCCAAAAATAAGGGCCGTGTAACGTTCCCACACTACATCTACAACCAAGTTTACCACATTTTTGCCATTTAACAATTACCGAGGCCATGACAATTTATTCTTGGATTTTTAAAAAAGTCTTACCATATGATTTGTAATAACTAATTTTATCATATAAAATAGTAACCAATGTTCCCCAAAATCATGTTTAGTGTGCTATCTTGTAATACACTTTTGGGCGGCCTCTTTGTCTACGCTCTTCAGAAAACCTAGCGACATAACCTTTTAAGATTAGACGTAATAGACTATCGTACAATGTTGAACGTGCTATTCCTGTGATTGACACCAATCTCGTTCTAGTTAATGGGCCTTTATTTTTTAGAATTGCCAAAACATTGCGATCTAACTCATGAACTATAGCAGGTTTTTCTGTTTCTATTGTAGGCTTTAATTCTGGAGTAGTTTGACTCCTTTTTTCAGTGATTTTCATAACTTGGTTGTCGGACATAGAATCCACCGAGTGGTTTTCTATATTACTTTTTTTCGAATAACATTATAAAATTCGAAAATATCCAGAAATTACGTTATAAGAATTAAGCATAAAATCAAACAAAAGCCTCGGGAAGAAATTAGCACATAATTATTCTGAAAAAATTCGATAATAATCTTTAATCATGGGAATAGCAACGACAAAATCCTACTTTATAAAAAAGTAAGAGAAACCTAAACTTATAACTGAAAAAAATAAGAGAAATAAAATTTACTCAATATATGAGGTTTTATTTATAATAACACTTTTGGAATCTCACGAGCTTTCTTTGGATTAATTCGATATTCAATTGGATTTACTCCTTCCTGACGTTCGACTAACCCTGTATCAACTAACCGATTCAAGTTAGTTTGAATTGTAGAGATTCCAATGTCTTCTTTCATATAATGTTGATATAATTCCTGGATCTCTCGAGCAGTAAGATAATTTGGATTTGCTCGATTACACACAATATTGAGAATTCTTTCTTTTTTTGTTTTGAGATCGTTAAGTGAAGGAATTGTCAATCTATCGATTTTCTTCTTTGAGTATTCCTCTTGCATTTCATTTTCTGCGAGAAATGATTCCATTAAGTATTCAATTTGCTTTTGTTGGTCTCTAGTCAGTTGTAAATACCCTTCAACAAGTGTGTGTAGAGGACCTAACCTAATTTTCCTATCAAAAGCTATTGTGATTTTGCCATTATTCGCAGTTATTTTAGACCCAGTTTCACTCATTATAACAACCTTTTTTCGGATTATGTGAGATAGATATCCTTTGAATTTAACTTTTTTCTTTAATTATTTCACAATTAAGGTATTAACTTTCACTCTAATAAATTTTAATAAATACCTCTGTAACATCTCTAACTATCGACTTTGATTTTTGTCAATTTAATA
>CAZALJ010000408.1:0-2099 GCA_964485715.1 uncultured archaeon | reverse complement strand
CTTCGCTTATGGCCACTTGTTCTTGATTCTGTAGAGAGGTATGAAAAACTTAAATCAGAACAACAGCAAGAAATAATTACTCGTGCAAAAGAGAATTTCTTTAAGCCTTTATTCCCAAAGTAGAATATTGACAGAGCTCTTAGATAAAGAAGATTATATCAAATATAATATAAACTCCCAAACAAAATCCTCTTTAGTATTAAGTTGGTGAATGCTTCGTTCAGGTTTTTGTAATGAAAATCCTCTTGAGTGCTGATTTTCATGGTGATTTTACACGGTTATTTCAGCTTGCTAAGGGAGTAGATCTTTGTATTTGTTGTGGAGATATATTTGATTATCACCGACTTCCAAGAGAGAATTTTGCATTTCCTTTACCCTTTTTCAGCATAAAGGGAAATAAAGAAATCTGGGGAGGAGAAAGACTTCAACGGATCCTAGAAAGTTACCATAATTTTTTCTGGTTAAATGATCATGTTAAAAAGCTCAAAGAAATTACTGATCAACATTTTTCTGGTATTAATCATCTATATGAACCAACAACAATTCCTGACAATATAGATGTCTTGGTCTCCCACGAACCTGCTTATGGTCTTGCAGATCAATGCAGTGATCCGTTCCACGCAAAAATAATTCCTCATTGTGGTAGTAAAGCAGTAAGAAGACTTGTTGACCGATATGAACCGAAGTTTCTACTAGCTGGTCATGTTCATTATCATCAGAAGCAAAAAGCTGGGAAAACGTTAGCTGTAACTTTACCGCCAGCATTAATCGATCCTATCTTGGTGATAGAGGATAAAAACTTAGTATGTTTAAAACGCTGAAATAAACGATAATTCAACCTAAATATAATGAAATACTTAGAAATCTTTTTTTAAGAATCGAAAAAATACAAGTACACTATGTTACAACTATCCATATTAACTAGCCATCAGCAGGATTTAATCCATAATGCCGCGTTGGATGTTTTGAGAACTGTTGGATGTGAAATTCAAGATAAGAGATGGCTAGATGTATTAGCCAATGGGGGAGTGAATGTCGATTTCAAAACCTCACGAGCATTTGTAACTGATGAAGGTTTAGTTAATTCTGCGCTCAAATCCTGTGGACGAAAAATCAGGATGTTAGCAAGAGATCCGAAAAAAGAATGGATTATAGGTAAAGAATTTGCCAAAACTCACACACCCGAGGGAATAACACATGTTATTGATTTAATAACAAGAGCTTACCGTGAAGCTCGATTATCAGATTTAGCTGATATAACAAAAATCAGTGATTTTCTCCCAAATGTAGATGCTGTTGTAGCTCCTGTTATTCCTTATGATATACCACCAGCTCTACTCGGTGTTATCGCAACAAAGACACTTATGGAAAATTCATCAAAACCTATCTCACCTGCGGGAATGGCTCTTGGAAAAGCATTTCCATATGTAACAGAAATGATTCTAGCTTTAGCTGGTGATCGTGACATAACTGAATATAATCTAGGAGTAGGTGTGACCGCAACCACACCATTACAATTTCCACCTGATCAATTAGATGTTTATTGGCGGGGTACAGAACTTGATACCCCCTGTTCAGTTTGTTCGATGCCCCAGGCTGGTACAACAGCCCCAGCCTCCCTAGCAGGCACTTTAACCTTATTTACTGCTGAAATATTAATGGGCCTTGTTATGGGTCAGATTAAGAGACCTGGGTTAGCTCAATTCGTTTTTGTTCGTCCATGTATCTCTAATCCGAGATATGGTACTTTTAATTCGGGTTCACCTGAAGCTGGTTTGCTTCAAGCAGCCGCTACACAACTAATTAAAGAAAAATATAAAATACCTGTCAACTCAGGTTGGGGTGTAACTGATTCACATCGAGTCGACCCCCAAGCAGCCTATGATAAATGTTATATATGGTTGTTAGCAATGTTTGCTGGTACTAATGTTGTTTCAGGCATTGGTGGACTAGGTAGTGGTTTGATAGCTTCCGTAGCGCAAGCGATAATTGATAATGATATTATTGGTCACATAAGACAAGGTTTTCGTGGATTAATGGTTGATGATTTTCATTTGGGTTTAGAAATGATTAAGAACATTGGAATTGGTGGGACTTTT
>CAZALJ010000407.1:0-2108 GCA_964485715.1 uncultured archaeon | reverse complement strand
TCTGAAAGTGAACACCCCATTCTTAAGGGGGTATCTAATCGCCTTGGTAAACGATTAGAGCGGTATTTAGCTCGTATTCAGTAAAAATGGTTAGTACCAACTAAGGAAGTGAGACTTTCATGGAAGCAGAGAACCTTCTTCGGGAGTTAATACATTTCGAGACAATAAATGATCCTGCGAAAGATATTCGCCCTGATTCAAGTATCTTGACTTATATTCATAAAAAGGTACAGGAGTGGAATTCAAACTTTAAAGCGAAAATTTTCGAAGATCAAGGATATTCTTCACTTTATCTTACTGTCGATCCTGAAAAAGTTGATGTCCTTTTTATGGGTCATCTTGATGTAGTCCCTATCAGTAAAGGATGGGTATCAGATCCATTCACTCTGAAAATCGATTCAGAATCAGGTTTGGGATATGGTCGTGGCTCTAAAGACTGCAAGGGTTCAGTAGTTTCAGCTTTACTCATGCTTGAGAAACTTTGTAGAGAGAAAAGCCCATTGGTAGAACGAATAGGATTCTTTTTTTCTACAGATGAAGAAACTGGTGGTAGACATGGGGCCCAGATTTTCTTCAATCATGTTGCAAAGCATGCCATTCTACCTAGATATGTAATTAACGTTGATGGCGGCCCCCGAGTAGTTTACAAGCGTCGTGCTGGATTTGGAATAAAAATCAATCTTCCATCCAAAATTATCAATACCTTTGGGAAGATGCGAAGCCAAACATGTCATACGCGTATCCTCGGAGATGACAATCGTCACAGTGCTTATTTTGTGCGAGGTTGTGACACACATGCCGTGATGGTTCTTTCTAAACTCCTCCATCTTCATAGAGACTGGAGGGTGAAAGAAATTGATGGACCATGGATAAAAGGAAATGTTATACCAGACAACGTCGAAGCAAATATTGTACAACTTACGAACAAAGCGGAATCAACACAAGTATCATATGATGAGAATCTGACGAAGATCCTACGTAAAATTCGTAGTTTAGTATTAATTGACCTACCTACAGAGATTCCTAGCGAATTCGGCATTTCTGTCAATCCAAACATCATATCCTATTCTACTACTAAAGGAACCGAAATTTATTTTGATGTTAGAGCATTTCTTTCATCTAAAAAGACTGATATGGTAGTTAATGCTTTCAAACAACGATTGGATGAGATGGCCACGGAAGCTGAAGTTTCTTGTCCAGGAACATCAGGATATTTTCATACACCAATAAATAATTCCCTTGTAAAAATCGCAACTGAGGTGTTAGAAAAGTTTTCGTTACCTTCAGAAGCTTGTGAACAGGAGGGTGCCTCAGATGCTCGTTATGCCTCTAACATTCAAGTTATTGATTTAGGCCCAAGAGGAGGAAATATTCACGGAAATAACGAGTTCATTGATTTAGCTTCAATGAGGGAGTTTGCTTCTATTTATGAAGAGATTGTTTCACGCCTTCTAACTTCTTAGTTGGAATCTTTTTCTGAAACAGGATCGAAATTTTACAGAAAAATTTTTTATAATCACTCTAATATTCTACTCTTATGATTCGAGTTGCCGGGATTCAAATTGCTCCAGTTTTCCGGCTCTAGATGATAAAACAATCCTCGGTGGGGTGGGATGGATAAATGATCCCGAAGGAAACGTCCTTGAGAGAACTGATGACCAGAATCCTTTCAAAACTTTAGAAATAGACATTGACATTACAGAAAGAGCAAAGTCTCCTTATCCAAGATATGTAATAGGCTGAGTGATATTTATTATGCTCTCGGCCAATTCTTTGTCACAAATAACCCTTTCACGACCAATTGGGAAATATCTTGGAAATTAGTTTTCAATTTTTTAGGTATAAATTTCATCTACTAGTAAGCTCGTCTTTTTCTCTCTGAATCTCTGTTAATCTTGCTAGTTTTGTCAGATTGGAGTAATTTAATTGTTCATTTTCTATATCTCCAATATTCTTAGCTAATTTCAAAGCTGATTCGATAGTACTGCGTGCTTTCCCCCATCTTTCCTGACCCAGATAAAGACTTCCAATTGCTGTTCGCCAGCTGCATAGATTTTGTTTATTGTCATATTCTTCAGCGATAGATATGGCCTTTTCAATATAATCCA
>CAZALJ010000406.1:0-2112 GCA_964485715.1 uncultured archaeon | reverse complement strand
GACCTAACTTGAAAGTATAATGTATGGGAAACGCTACTTCAATTACCTGAATATTATTTAGTTTACTAACATCTTCAACCTTATTAAAGGGAATGATATGAGTAGGAACACCTTTCTCAGTCACTATCCACGTCTTTTTTTCGGAGGATGAACTTACTCCTAGATCAGAAGTAATTTGGTTCCCTTCAACTAAATCGAAGTTATCTTGAACATAATCATTGATAGAAGTATCAGCATTCCTTATTCCTGAATATTCTATTAGAATCTTATCAAAATCGAATGAATATTCAATAGGTGATTTTATCAACTCGATTGATTGATCATTAACTAGTATAGAAGAAAATGATTTTCCTATTGCACCATTAGCGTAAAATCCGGATTCTTCCTCTTCATAGATGCGGTGATTGTGCCCTACAATAATTTTTTGATCACTGAGTTGATTTGTATATCTGAATTTCGAAATATATTGATCTATTGGAGGTGTGAAATTTTTCCAAAAGCTGAGGTCACCGTGTTCTACCCAGATTTTTTCGTCTCTGTAATGATTACCCAGGAAATGAATATCTAATTTCCGTATCAATTTATCACGGAATTTCTTATAGAAACTTTCTGGGTCATGGTTACCAGAAATAATATGGATTCTTTGATCTCCTAAGGAATTCTGAATTTGTGATAATTCGTTGAGAAGGGAGATCCCTTCACTGTCTGTTTCTTCTAGCTCATTTACTCTGTCAATGTTTAAAACATCACCAGCAATAAGAATGGATCTTACTTGATTTTTACTACAAATTTTCTTTATTTCAACAAGACATAGTTTAGTTAATTTATTGTTTAGTCCCCAGTGGAGATCAGAAAAAATTAAGAGAGGGTAAGCAATCGTTTCATCTAATTCACCTGATTCTATTGGTTCCAAATTTTGGAGAATATTCTCATAAACTTCTTTTATAGTGCTCTTCATGTCATCGTTTATCAGTTCTAAAGGCTCAATAGGTAATTCATTCGTTAGTTTATATTTTGTTTGGGAAAATATGCTATATCCTTGGATAAACTTATTGCCTTGTTCCTCTGTTATAATATTTTTTTCCATGGCTACTTTAAAGCGGTCGATTGTTGAAGAGGTAAAAGTAGTCTCACTAAGAACAGCCAGGATGGTACTAACATCCTGTAAAGCAGTTAAAACAGAATATTTCTTAAATATAGAATCCCAGATATAGGGTTGGCAAATCCTAAGGTTTTTCCCCAATAGATTCTTTTCTTCGTTAAGAGAGTCGGTTACCCGTAATAAGATCGGTATAAGTTCATGAAGCGATTTTTTAGTAGCTTGTGTAATTTTTTTCCTTAAATAGTCGCCCTTTCCAATTGGTTTTTCATAAATAGGCACCATGTTGATAATCGACTTATAGATAGACCAGCAATATTTACTTATTCCATCCTTCCGTTCTTCGGGAGATAACGGAACCTGCCTGAGCTGTTCAATAGAACCCAACATTTTGTCGAGTTCTACTTTTTGATGCTTATCTAAATAAGTCTCATCACCTTTCAGAAAAGCCTGTAAGATATTAGAAATGGAATTTTCATGAAAATTTAGATTTTTTAAATTTTCCATTTTACATAAGTCGAGGTTGGGAACATGTCGTAATACTTGATCCAGAGCCTCACCTACTTGTAGAAATTGTTTTTCATTACCTTCGTGAATCAATAGCATATCCAAATCAGAACTCTTAGAATATTCGCCCCTTGCATATCCACCACAAATCCCAATGATGAAATTACTTGGAATTCCAACTATAGTCTGTTTATCTTTGTCAATTTGAAGGAATTTATTGAACACTTCATTTTTTTCTGCTAACAGGACAGTACTTTCAAAGAGAAGATTTACCCGAGAGAAAATAGTGGAAGGTGATCTTTCACACCAAATTGATCCTAAAAATGTTCCTATTTGTTTCATATCCCAGCTGAGTTTAGTAGATTTTTCCAATTCTCGATAAGAAAGAAAATGCTCCGACCTCGGAGGACGTGCATGAGGAGTAGTGGGATAGGTAAATTCGATAAGAAAATTAGCAGAGCTGAAAAAACTGGGAAGAGTAGTAATTGCTTCATTCATTGGTCCTT
>CAZALJ010000405.1:0-2129 GCA_964485715.1 uncultured archaeon | reverse complement strand
CCCTCACGATAACAATCAAAACAAACACCTGAAATCAGCTCATCTTTCATGGTTCCGTTGCCACAAATACCACAAACTTTGAACATCTCACCAAGATCGCTTAAAGACTTATTTAAGCTTCCACTTGGATTACTATACTCTTCTTCAACAGCAATGAGCGCTCTTCTCGCCTCCTTCCCGACAGTGTAGGATTCTAATTCCTTTTCATACTCCCCTACCTTTTTATTTTGTAAATCTTCATCTAGTTCTCCTAATTGAGTGAGAATTTCTTCTAAATTTTTGAACGGATTCTTTAGCACGCTTGCAACTGAAGTAAGTTTCTTAATTGTCTCCTTTTCTAATCTATCAGACAAAATACTTACCTCATCTGCGCTCTAAGGACTGAGCACGTCGAAGAAAAGTACGCGCCACGGTCCGTTCGATTGAATCGACCTCGGATCGACTTTCATTTATTACAACGGTAACAATTTTTGTAATCAAATCAAAATTTGGATCAATAATTTGAGGGATGCCAGATTTCAATAGTTCAGCAGGTGAAATATTACGTTGATTAGCTGCTGTAGTAATTAGATCTAGTTGCTCCTTAATCACCTTAATTATTGAGGGATCGATCTCTGTGCTATTATCTAAAGTTTGTTGTTTAAGAATTTCAATCTGTAATTCTCTGTCTTCTAATGTACGGTAAAGATTATTAATTGTTTTTTGAAGTTCTTCAACTAGAGACGTATTTAGAGGACCTATTTGAGGTATAGAGTTTTTTAAGACTCCAAGAGGATCGTTAAGAAGAATGTTTTTTTCTTGGACAATTATTTCTTGATAAAATCGCTGCCAATAGGTTTTATTTGGCAAACCAACATATCTTCGACGTTGACCTTTCGGTAAAGAAACTTTAACCACAGCTAGTTTGTTTTTATCATGCAAACGATTGATTGCACCATCCACTTTCCCCCGACTCCAATTTAACCGTGATGTGAGATCATTAATTGTAACGGGGCGCTCGAATGACTCTAATTTCGAATGTAATACTTGATCTGTAACTTCTGCATTTCCTTTTGGCAACAATAAACGCCTTCTACGTACTAGATTCTCATAAAAAATTCATTCAAACATCATATAGGCAAGTCTAAACTGAAATAGGATTTCTTTTTCTCAGTACGTCCTTAAAGACTTGATTAAATGTGATGAAACTGATATAAGCATGTCTATATAAATATATTTGTAGGAAAAAAAGGAAAATAATACTATCAAATCGGTCAGAATGATATAGACATGTCTAATAATATCATCATTTGTTTCTAAATGATTCTAGATTATTTCAACTAATTACACCTATAGGCAAAAAGGCGCGCCTATATAAAACATCAGAGGTAATAGTAACACAACTGATCATTTTTGCATTAGTAATGATTGCTTTGACGGTTTGGAAACAGCTACTTCAGACACATTGGAATTATGATTTACAGTATTCATAAAAAAACCCACTCATGTCATTATGGAAAAATTTCAGATAAAAAAAGCTATATTAATTCATTATGAAGGAGGATGAAGGAAGATGAAGAAACAATTATTTATTGTTGGAATATTGATAATATGCTATTATTTAGCAGGAGCTTATTACTACAAATTCATCTTACCCTATTCTGTCCAAAAAAACACGTTTTCCTTAGATGATTCAAATCCTTCAATCGAGATCATATATAATGATCCAGATATCTCCTATCGTGATATGCTAATTAGAATAAAATTACAGGAAGGTGAACCGATCCAAATCAAATACACAAAATGCTCAGATAACGCTTATGAATCTTTAGAGGAAGGAGAATCCATTGAAATAATTCATAATATTGCTGGCGCTTCATATATAGAATTAAAAGAGGGTAGTACACGTGCTCTAGGAAGTTATAACATAATTGATCGTGCTTCGCCTCTTGTACCTAAATCTGCAACCAAAGCTTGTAGATATTTCCCTTTTCTTGTTTTTGCATTCAATTATACAATAATACTGTCAATTATTATCATAATGGTTTCAGCTGGCTATTTAATCGTCAGTTATTACAGGAAAAAAATAAATTCTTAATATCATAAAGATCAAGTTGAGGGGGCATCGCTCCAGAGAGTAATCCAGCTTC
>CAZALJ010000404.1:0-2186 GCA_964485715.1 uncultured archaeon | reverse complement strand
TACTACAGGGTACTCTGGAAAGCATTTTGCTCCCTTCCCTTCAAAACTCGTGCACCGTATTTTAACTACAACGTGTCCCAGGAGAATTTGCAAGAACTGTAAGAAGCCAATTTTTGACCCTTTAGTCGAGAAGTATTACCCAAGAACCACACTCAAAATCCTCTGTTCTTGTGGAACCGCTTTAGAGTCTAATAGTTCGACACCAGGTTGTGTTTATGATCCACTAGCAGGTACGGGTACCGTTGCCAAAGTAGCAATTGAGTGTGGAAGAAACTTCATTGTAAGTGAGATTCTGCTAGACAATATTCAGCAAATTCATAGTAGAATTCAGAAAGCTGAATTTAATGCCTATTATATGATGGAATTTCTAGATTACAGTGAGAAACTAAAACAAAGATAAGCTGTACTCAACTCTGATCTTCTCCACATTTTAAGAGTAAGCAAAAGGTAAGAATTATGTCTGCTGAAGAAGGAAAATATACAATTGGTATAGGGGCTCTTATTGAGCATTCTAAATCAGGAAAGATTCTTCTCCTCCATAGAGCTCCTACAGTAGATTTTGCTAGTAACCAGTGGGATGATGTTGGTGGTCGTATGCGCCAGTTCGAAAGTCCAGAAGAGACCTTGCGGAGAGAGGTTAAGGAAGAGACTGGGATAAGCCAACTAGTTATTGTTAAGCCCATTGATGTTTCACATTACTTTCGAGGAACAAAGACTGCAGAAAAAGAAATGATTGTTATTACATACTGGTGTAGAACCACATCTGATGAAATTACCCTCTCTACAGAACATAATGATTATCGGTGGGTTCTCCCAGAGGAAGCTTTTTCGTTAATCGAAGATCCAAATCTGACGAGGAATATTCAAAGGTTGATTGAAGAGAAAAAACGCTCACATTCTCCCTAAATGTCATGGCTACAAAATATAGAAATTTTTTAATTGTAAAATTCATGTTACATCTCCAGAAATGATCATAACTGTGATTGTCGCCATAATACTTGATAACTGCAGATTAGGAGTCCTGCTACGATAAAAAATACAATGGAAGGGATAATTAACGTACCAGCTAATCCAGTAAGATCAAGAGTTATTCCTTCTGCCTCAGAGGAATAATAAATAACACTTGTTTCACCAGCTAACATGAATGAGAAGACAGAAAGGACTGTGAAAAAATCAAGATACATAATTGGAGTGAAAACTTCTGTTTGCACAGTAAGAGATTGAACAACAATCGTACTCGATAGAAAGAACATGAATGCTAAAAGACCTGCAAACAATCTGCGTTGGGTAAGAGAAGAAAAAACAAGGACAAAGCTTGAAAGAACTAAAGTCAAAACTTCTGTAAACAAAATTACTCCACAAAGCATTGGCAGAGCAGCGATGATGTCCACAGATCCCCCAATTCCAATGATTAACAAGACCCATTCAAGAATACAAGGAAAAGTATAGAAAAATGTTCCAAAGATAATAAGTGAGGTGTACTTTGCAAGTAAATAGTCGAATCTGTTAATTTTGGAATCATAAATCTCAGAAACCTTATAATGTAAATCATCTGAGATCAATCCTGCACCCATCATAACTACACCAATTAACATTATTATTGAGTATCCTGTATCAAACATTGGGTCAGTTTCATCAGGAGAAGTTATCATGACCTGGAATCGTACAAAATCTCTAACGGTTCCCAACAGGTGATCTTCTAAAATCTCATTTGCTGTGTTTGTCTGTAGTAGAGAGTCCAGTCTAAAAAAAAGAAACATATTGGGGATAATCAGAATGAAAATAATAAAACCAATGAGTAGCTTGAGAACACGTGAACGATGCCATTGATGAGCCATGTTAAACCATGCTACTGTCCATATTCGCCATGCTCTCCCTCTCCGGGTGCCCTCAAAGGATCGAAACTTGAAAGTCCTGACGTATGCTTCATCACTCATCATTTGCACCATAAATTAGTGAAACAACGATAGTAAAGAAATCAGATACATGATATTACGCTCATGTTGATGATTGTCATAAAATATTCCTAATTCGTTTAAAAGGATTTGATTTGGGATGCTTGGGGGTGTACCATATCTTTTACTACATTATTTGAGTACTAGAGTAGTTCTCCTTGAATAAGAATTTTATAGAGATTGAGTATGAGCTATTTTATGGTATAAAATCAGACAATAATTGAAGAATGG
>CAZALJ010000403.1:0-2187 GCA_964485715.1 uncultured archaeon | reverse complement strand
TTACCGCCCCAATAGCTCCCGCTTCCAATGTGCTGCCATCCATTATCAATGCATCAAGCTGAACGTCTCCTTCTTCATTAAGAAAGGATCCAACGCCTGCATCAAAAATAGGATTATCTTCCATAGAGGTGACTGCCTCTTCAACTGCATCTATAGCACTCTTACCATCGATCAAAAGCTTATATCCAATTTTGACCGCATTAATAACTCCAGTTATGTGATCTTCTTTTAGAGAGTCGGGAATACTCCATGCTCCCCCATGAACGATAATAGCTGGCTTTAGTGATTCATGTGACGGGTTTATGTCGCTCATTTTTCTCTATACATATCAATTATGACGAGGTTATAGGAATTACTTTTCAAGTTACCAAGCTAATATACTAGACTCGATTTGTTCAAGATATTTATTAATAACCAAGTTTTGATGATATGTGAAGATGTGGCGAACAAGACCTGGTTACATTTCTGTTTGGAAGATCGATGAAGTTGTCAAAAGGCTTAACCGCTATTACCAACTGATTCATCAAGAAAAAATTTCGCGATATCTCTTAACGAAAGCAGTACCAATAGATATTGATTTAAACACTGATTTACCAATTCTTTGGCGTGAACATGATCGATTAGCAGAAGAATTTAGAAAATTCATTATAGAATATGATGAGGGAGCTCATGCGAACGTTGTTCCAGAGCCAGTTCAACCTTCTTTTCTTGATCTGAAGATACAAATTGCAGATGAGATGCTTAAGCAGTGTTGTTTTTGTGAGCGTAAGTGTCAAAAAAATCGGCAAATAGGAGAGCTTGGTGTTTGTAAGGTTGGAAAAGAAGGAATTATTAGCTCCGCTTTTCTACACACGGGGGAGGAAACGGTTCTCGTACCCTCTGGTACAATTTTCTTCTCAGGATGCACATTTAAGTGTGTATTCTGTCAAAACTATTCTATTAGTCAAAAATGGAGAGATCACAAAAGTGGGAAAATTCGTGACGGCGTTAAACGAACCCCTCAACAAATCGCTCATGTTGCTGGAGCATTAGTAAGAGAAGGCGCTCGAAATATTAATTGGGTTGGGGGAGATCCAACATCAAACCTTCATGTGATTCTCCATGTCCTTCAGGACCTAAAGGATAATATTTGTCAATTATGGAACTCTAACATGTATCTAAGTATTGAGGGAATGAAACTATTACTAGAAGTGATGGATTTCTGGCTTCCTGACTTGAAATATGCTAATGACGATTTTGCTAAACGTATGTCCAAGATCCCAGATTATTGGTCAGTAATCACTCGTAACATTAAAATGGCGCATGATAAAGGCTCTGGAGAAATGATAATTCGTCACTTAGTACTTCCAGGCAGGATAGAAGCAGATACATACCCAATTTTAGAATGGTGTGCAGAAAGCGTTCCCAAAGCATTGGTAAATGTAATGGGGCAGTACCGACCAATGCATTTAGTACGAAAACATCGTGACAAGTATGCAGATATCAATCGAGGGATTACATTTGAAGAGCTGACTTTAGCTCGAAATAGAGCAGAAGAACTTGGCATCCTTTGGCGACCAGTATCTTAGCTAGTGGTGATATCCTCATGAAAGAGCAACCAGAATATAAATTCAATATGGAAGAGAAATACGGTTATATGAAAATAATTGACATTCCTGAAATAATCGAATCATGCACAGATCAATGGTTCAATCAAACGTTATGTCATGTGAATGAAAGTGTGATTCGGGTAGGAATCATCAAGGGGGAGTTCCACTGGCATAAACATGAGGAGGAGGATGAATTTTTCTATGTCATCGAAGGAAGGTTGTTAATAGACATCGAAGGGGAAACAATAGAATTAATTCCAAAACAAGGATATACTGTACCGAAGGGGGTAGTACATCGCACAAGAGCACCAGAAAAAACAGTTATCTTAATGGTAGAAAAAGAATCAGTTAAACCAGCAGGGAATGTATAGGATAGCCATTTTTTATTTTTTCTCATCATGTAATTTCACTGAGACATATTTGCTCACCGAATTCGAATGTGAGTGTTATTTTGAAGGTACACAAGGAAGAATAATATTGAAGGAATTTTGAGTCATCCATAACCGACTGTTCAAATACGAGGTAAAGAATCGAAGGTATTGAGTATCTTAAAAAATAATGGATTAATTGCAATGGTATGGAATTCAAGACAAAGAGT
>CAZALJ010000402.1:0-2219 GCA_964485715.1 uncultured archaeon | reverse complement strand
CACGTGGACTAAGAACTCGTATTGCTCTTATGGGTGCAGGAAACATAATGCAAGAAAATTGGCTTTTTAGACTACTTCCTTATTTAGGTGCTTTTCCTGTATATCCAGAAAAGTCAGAGCTAGCATTAAATTACGCTGTTAAACTATTGAAACAGGGGATAGGTATCGTTATTGCTCCCCAAGGTAAACGTATTATTGGAACTCCATATCATGATTATTTCAATCTGACCAAAGAAGGAAAAACTGGTGTTGGTAGACTTATATTAGCACTTAATGGAAAAATTCCAGTAATCCCAGCCTATATTCAGGGTGCAGCTGAAGCGTTATCACGAGGTAAAATTATTCCAAAGTTTGGCTCGTATATTTCTGTTTCATTTGGCCCTCCTATTTTTTGGCATGAGTATACTCGTAAAAATGGATGGAAAAACACGGATCCTGATTTTTTCTCGACAGCACGAGAGATTACTGATAAAATTATGGTTAAAATCCGAAATCAGATGATAATCCAAGAAAAATCTCTTTTCACCATTCTTGAACGTAGTTTCGGAACCACAATCGATAAAATTACTATTCCCACTAGCAAGAAAAAAAAATTTGATAAACTGGTTTTTAAACTCGTAAGAGTTCATCCCAGGCAGCTTCAGCGACTTATTGAATCAGAATTTAATTTTTAATCAATTTACTTCGTTATACGACATAGCTTTCCTTTCAAGAATTTAAACTCCAATTTAGGGGATAGATCCTGACTTTTTTGTTAAATCCGTTCCAAAAGAACTTTAACATTAGGTTTAATAATCTTAAGGCTTTCTAAATCACTTACGACTTTACCAAATACATTCACAGGGGATGCTGGTTTTATCTCATCTAATGTTGAAGTAATAGGAGTCTTTCCAAAAAAGACGCAAAAGCATTGACCTTCTGGCCAATACGCGACATCCCCTAACGACACAATGCTCTTTGCATTTTCTTCAGGCATGCTTAGAGGTATAGTAAAATAAATTTCTTCTCCCCAAGTTCTTACTTCACTTTCAATTGGTAACAGATTCAAAATTTGATTTCCAGTTTTAGGACTAGAACCGTTAAGGACGATTTCCCACTGATGCAAATCAATTTTCATTCGAATTTGAGGTTTTGACGGGTCGTTCATTTAGATCCTCTCTTCCAAAAAAAATATTTTAGCATAAATTTGTTTTTACCAGAATACTGTGGAATAAGAATGTTTTTCTAGAAATATATTTAGTTTTTGTTCTACATAGGGTTTTTATTTTAATCTTTCTTTTATTTGGCGTTATTTCAGCTTCAATCTACTCTAAAATTGGTAATATAATCATTTCGAACTCTTTTAATGCGCTAATAAGAGTATTTTTAATATCTGGTAAAATTATTATTGGTTTATGCTTAGGATAGTTCATTATGTTGAATATCTCCCAATCTCCTTTTCCAGTTCTCTCAAATCCTTAATTATAAATTTTCCACTTTTTTCTCCAGTTCTATCCAAATAGAAGCTCTTTATACCAACGCTTCTAGGGGAGATTAAATCAGAATATATGTCATCTCCAACATGTATAATAGCACTAGGATTGATTTCTAAAATCTTACAGATCATTTCATAAAGTTGAGGTGTCTTATTCATTTCTTGACGATCCGATAAGGGAGAATAAATATGTTTGAAATAATGTCTAAATTTCTCGATCATAGTCTCAATAATACTTCTTGTTGTCCCACTAACAATTATTAAATCATATTTTTGGCTCAGGTTTTCTAAAACTGATGACACTTCTGGGTAAAATTGAATTTTATCAGTATGTGACCTAAAAACTTCTGTTGGTTCTTCGTTTAAGTTAAAGTGGTTAAACCAGAATTCAGGTAGGTACCATCTTATGTCTTTTCTGCCTATCTGGTCGTACTCCCTCAAAACATGGTCTTTTGCTTCTTCGATGTTGATGTTTCTTTTTCTAGCGTATAATTGAGGAATTACTTCGTTCCAAACATAATTTTCATAATAAGAATCCATTAGTGTGCCAACCACATCAAAAGAAACAACTTTTAACATAGTGTTCACATCTTCATGCTTAAAACATCTGAAAATTATGATGTGATTGTTAATAATTTCTTCATTAGCTCTGAAAGGTTTTCAGCTGCTACTCTTCGTTTTCGTAAGTTAATAGCACTTGCTTCAAGATATTGTAACGCTTCTGGTTCACAGTTCTTTACGCATT
>CAZALJ010000401.1:0-2231 GCA_964485715.1 uncultured archaeon | reverse complement strand
AAATTCTTTAAATCGTTTTTATTGAAGAATGGTTACTGAAAAGAAATAGTAAAATCAATAGTATGATACTATATTCACAAACTATATATAGATTTATAGTATTCTTCAATACATGAGTTGAAATAATTGGAATTTGAGGACGAACTTCAAAAATGGGAAACAGAATTCAAAAAAGGTTTTTCCAAGCCGTTTATTCTCCTCACACTTGCTGAAAGACCAAATTATCCGTATCAGGTAACTAAAACGATCATTGGAAGAACTAAAGGTCAGATTGCTATTGCGGGGTCAAATATCTATCCTATTCTAAAAAAGCTAGAAGATAGCGGATTGATTCTTGGTCAGAAGGATGAGAAGTCAAAGAAAAGAATTTATACTCTCACTGAAGAGGGTAAGGAATTCTTGATCCCTCTCATGCAATCAATGAAAGAGTTTACTCAAATTGTTCAAGAAATGATTGATGCTCCTGGAGAATTGTGATAAAATGGGAAAAAATGAAGAATTAAACCAAATTGATATGTATATCAACGAAGTAAGTCGCTTCCTACCGTATCCGAGATCAACAAAGCAAGAAGCGCTAGATGAATTACGAATAGACGTTCAATCAGCAATGAAGGGCTCAGAGGGGGAATCACCTTCCACGGTGTTCGGAACTCCCCGCAATGTGGCCAAGAATGTAAGTCAGAGTCATGATTGGTACAATGAACGTGCTAGATGGCTCACCAGGTTATTTGCGTGGATAACTGATCTGTGTATCGTAATATGTCTTGTATTAAGTATTCTTGGGGTAGGATTCCTATTTATCTTAGTAATCATCCCATATGATGAACTTATCCAGGAATTCTCTAATTGGGAAAGTGGGACATCTACACTGAATTTTCTTTCTCTTCAAGGATTATTGTTTATAGCTATAATAACTGTACTAACTATTGCTACCGTGGCTGCTATTATAGGGTATAATGCTACCTTAGAGTATTATTTTGGTAAGACAATCGGGAAAAAGCTCTTTAGGTTAGTAGTTGTCGATCAGACAGGGATTAGAATAACTTGGAAACAGGCAATAATTAGAAATTTCTCTAAAATACTTGTATCGGAGGAGCTATTACCCTTTGATGTAATACTGGGGATGATTTTAGAGAGGATGGATCCAGAAAAAACAAGAAATCAGAGAGGATTAGATATCTTAGCAGAGACAATCGTAATTAAGGTATGAAAAGGAAGTTTGTAGTATATGGCAGGAATAGCACACTTAGGCGTCGGATTAGCATTCAAACTAATTGCTCCTGAAGTTCCAGTTATAATTTTAGTGGTCTGCTCGTATCTTCTTGATATCGTGTTCTTTGTTTTCATGTTCGCAGGCCTTGAAGAGCTCCCACAGAAAGATCACGTGACTGAGGCTCCATGGTCCCACAGTCTTTTCATGGCAGTGATTTGGTCAGTACTTGCTGCGTTGGTTGTTACATTCATTAGTCACGACCCTTATACTAGCATGATTATTGGACTTCTTGTTTTCAGCCATTGGGTCATAGATTTCATTGTGTCTCCAATGACATATGCAGTTCCTAACGATACTGGGAAACTTCTTCATCCCTTTGGTGGGTCACCGAAAGTAGGCCTTGGCGTGATGAGTACCAAAATGGGAGTCATTATAGTTGAGGGGGGTTCACTTCTTCTGGGGAGTGTATTGTACCTTTCAACTTTTATCTAGTCAAGAAACAATGGAGATTATTTGGTGATAAATCATGAATAAAACAATTTTAGTGTATGCAACCCGGTGGGGGGCAACTACAGAAACAGCTAAAGAAATCATACGAGTAATAAATGAGAAATTTCAGATAGATATCGACCTGGTGAATCTCAAAGAGAAAAAAACGAAAAACCCAGACTTAACTCCTTATGCGAATGTAATTCTCGGCGTAAGCGTAGCGAAATTTCGATGGGCAAAAGAAGGAAAGAATTTTCTTAAAAAGAATAAAAAATTCCTTGCAGAGAAAAATTTATTTGTGTTTGTGTCGTCTGGGGGTGCTGGGGAGGCCTATCAAAAGAAAGATCTTGAAAAATATGAAAAACTCCAAAAGAAATGGATTGATAATACTCTTAGCAAATTCAATCTTCAAGCAACCTCTCGAAAGGCGTTAGGGGGACGGTATGTCGGCAATCTTAGTCATTTAGGTGATAATCGAGACTGGGGGCTTATTCGAACTTGGGCGGAAGAAATAGGCACAATCATAAGC
>CAZALJ010000400.1:0-2235 GCA_964485715.1 uncultured archaeon | reverse complement strand
AAGATAAGACTAAGAGGACCCATTACAATTAAAAAGTCGATAAATCTTGCACCACTCTTATCTGCTAAAACAATGTTTGGAATACTCCCCACTAATGATGAAATTGATGCAAAGTTAGCTGTGATCGCTTCTACAATGAGAATGGGTCTAAAATCAAACTCTAAAATCTTATATATTTCAACTGTGAGTGGTGCAATTATTAACATTGTGGTGATGACATCAAATACGAAACTGATGATGAATGTCAGCAATGATAATGAGAGGAGTAATGTCTTTGGGTTTCCTCTTGTAAATCGTACAATAATGATACTCACATATTGAAAAAGACCTGAATGGCTAGAAATAATCGTAATAATCATCATTGCTGTGATGAAGATAAGAGTATTCCATTCTACTCGGGAAACAATGGTGTGGAAGGTTGTTGGATTATCTTCATATTCCCACTGTGTAACAATCAGTAAGATTGAAATGATACTAGCCCCTAAAAGCGCAGAAATTGGCCTATGAAGTTTTTCAGTTGAAATCAAGATATAGGTTACAATGAAGATTACTAAACCAATCAGTTGCACAGGGTGCAGAACCATAACTAAATCACCGTAAGAGTATATTTCCTTGATGTTCTACTAATTGTAGACGTTTCAAACAATTAGAGCGCAAAAGATGAATAATATAACTAAAATAACCTATTTTTAAAAAGACAATTATGTCTTGAGTTGCACCCTCATAACTGATTGATAATGTAAGAGCGTTCCATTAGGTTAAAAGGAAGTTATTTCTGTAATTACATCTCTGCTCTAAACAAGAATAACTAGAGGGACATAAATAGTGGTTTTCTTTTCATCTCTCTTTGATAAATGAGAAAAAGGGACTCAATCAATGGTTGAGAATAAAAAATATCGATAAAACTTGAATAAAGCTGTATTAATGATGAATCCGTGGAGTTTAGTTTTGTAGGAAGAGCTTTATCAGAAAAATTGGAATAATCATTACAGAAAGAATGACGAATATTCAAAATGGAATACAGCCAACAACAGAGAGGATTCAATTTTCATTATGTTTCAGAAAATCCTTATATATTCCACTAGTAGAACTTATACCAGTAGAATACTAAATCAAAACGTGGATTTCAATGCAAAACATTCCGAATAAAAAGAAGCAAACAAAACCTGATGAAGTACAACTTATCCCACCAACTCAAATCGCATTATTATTGATTTTATCAGAAGGCCCAGCTCATGCTTGGCACATAAAGAAAGTACTAGATGAGAGGGGATTTGCAGAATGGGTTGATATGAAAAAATCGACAATATACAAAAGTCTTGGTAGATTAGAACAAGAAGACTACATTAAAGGGACGAAAAAAAGCGAAGATCAGCTTTCCAAAAAAATCTACGAAATTACTGAAAGTGGTCAGAGAGAATTACTTGAACAGATCCAATCCTGTTTAAGTAATCCACCACGATCAAAATCAATGTTTGATTTAGGATTGGCAGGGCTTTCATTATTAACTAAATCTGAAGCTCTTTCTGCATTAGAAAAATATAAAGTAAGACTAGACTATAGTATCCAGTGGTTTGAGTCGATTCTCCGTCAATTTGAATCTAAAAATTTGACTGAAATAGTAAAATCAGACCCAAACCAGATGATAGTAGGTGGTATGACCACAAAAGAGCTTCAAGAATCAAGGCACTCTTTTGTTATTAAAGCTCTCTTCGAACGACCTTATTCAATAGTTATAGCTCAGAATAAATGGTTGGAGGTATTCATTCAATCCATTTACGACGATGAAGGAGAATACGAGTTTAAGGAGGAGTGAAAAATGAACTCAAGACACATTGTAGATAATTTTAAACATAAAATAGGAAGCCATTGCGAATCAACAACAATGAAAGACCTTATCGTATATGCAGGACTCGATATTAATGAAGAAATGGTTTTTGGCTTAGATTCAACCTTTGGGTTCACTTTTTTTGATAATACGCAAGAGGAAAACATTGAGGGGGATTCATTTATGGGGATTCCACTTTTCATTGGTGGAAAACAAGGTTCAATTATTGACGATAGTTTAGCGTGTCGTATTCTAGGCTTGAATATAACAATTGAGACGTTTTCCACACCTGAAACTGCATGGAATTCGACGAAGAAATTGTTAAATCAAGATATACCATTAGGGTTACAAGTTGACATGGGTTGTTTATCCTACTTTAATTGGGAAGAGGAAATGCACTTTGGAGG
>CAZALJ010000399.1:0-2235 GCA_964485715.1 uncultured archaeon | reverse complement strand
GGTTTGGCTAAAGTTATGGATTTTGATACACTACCTCCAGAAATCCCTGAGGATCAATCTGGACTGATTTTTTCGCGTCCTCCGGTCTTATGTCCAGGATGTCCACATCGTGCGACATTTTATGCACTAAACAAAGCCATCCCTAGAAGACACCGTATAGTTTCGACTGACATAGGTTGTTATACCTTGGGGGTTACTCCTCCACTTTCTGCTGGTCATGTGACCATTTGCATGGGATCTTCCCTAGGAATTGGTTCTGGATTGACTCATAGTCCAGGCTTAAATGATCCTGTTGTTTCAATTATTGGGGACAGTACTTTTTGGCATACTGGTCTACCAGGGCTTGCGAACGCAGTTTACAATAAAAGTAATCTTTTATTATTAGTTGTAGATAATTCAGCTACAGCTATGACTGGTTTCCAGCCAAATCCTTCATCATTTACTTCTCATTCCCTTGTTGAGTCTCTTGCTATTGAGGATGCAGCCCAAGGTGTTGGTGTAAAGTATGTAACCACCATTGATGCATATAATCCTAAAGAATCAATTAAGGTTATTAAGGAAGCCATTAAACATGAAGGAGTCTCAGTAGTCGTATCCAAGGGAGAATGTATAATTCAATCCACTCGGAGAGAGGGATTACCAGAAACTACCTATTATATAGAAGCAGATCGATGTGTTGGTTGCTATGCTTGTGTTAACATGATTGCATGTCCAGCCGTCATATGGTCAGATCGTTCAACAACCGAAGAAGGTAAACCAATTCCAATGATTGATCAATCTTTATGCACACGTTGTGGCTTATGTGCTGCTGTTTGCCCTTATCATGTGATTGTACCACGAAGTGCTGATGAGGTTCTAGGTGATTAAATGGAATATCAAATTTTTCTTACTGGAGTGGGTGGACAGGGAATACTTTCTGTGACCGATATACTTTGTAATGCTGCTGTTGACATGGGTTTCAAGGTTCATGGTTCAGAAACACATGGTATGTCCCAACGAGGTGGGAGTGTTTTCTCAAATGTGCGTTTTGGGGATGTCTTTTCACCTTTAATCATGGAACGGGATTCTGATGTACTTCTTAGTTTTGAACCTACTGAAGCTCTCCGTTATGCTCAATTTGTAAAATCTAACGGGATTTGTCTTATAAACATACATCCTATTCCCTCTCCCAGTTTTACTTTAACAAAAAGTAGCTATCCTGAAATTGAATCAATTATATCAGCTTTGAAAACTTATACTCCTAATGTTGTCTCTGTGGATGCAACTAAACTTGCATCTGACTTGGGAATGCCAATAGTTCAGAACATTGTTATGCTAGGAGCTCTATCAGCAGTACCTGGCCTTCCACTCTCCATAAACACTCTGAAAGCAGCATTGAAAAAACAATTTCGGGCTAAACATTACAACCTTAACCTTCAAGCTTTTGAGATCGGTCACCAAACTTATCAGAAAAACAATCATTAAAGAGCTGGATTATATTTCAATCAACCCCAATGTAGAATTTAGTTACTCTCCCGAATGTTTTTCTGATGATAATTAAACCGCAGTAGCGATCAATTTCGCGTCTCTAGAGGGTAATATGAGTTGGTTCAGAATATATTAGGACGATTTCTTCCTGAAAAGATATTTGGAATTGATGTTATTCCTTATCAAGGTATTCATGCCTCTAGGACAAGAGGAAGGAGTCGTATTGGTACGAAATATCAACCATATGTTGTCACGAGAGACACAAAACGATTTTATGCCGATATCGACCACTTATTGGGACATCATTTTCTTAGACTATTTGATGGGATGTCGATTTCTTTTCATCACATTCTTCGGCAGGGAGACAACATAGTATTACCCATTGTTGATGCCTTCGCATCTTACGGAATAAAAAATATTAGTTTAGCTTCCACTGCCTTGTTCCCTGTTCATTCACCTCTCTTGGAGCATATTGAGACGGGTGTTATAGGACGAATTGAAAGTAGTATGAATGGGCCTATTGGTAGAGCAGTATCAAGAGGAGAAGTAACTGTTCCGAGTATTCTTAGATCTCATGGGGGGCGTGCGAGAGCAGTTCAAGAAGGTAGCCTGCATATTGATGTAGCTTTTATCGCGGCATCTGCAGCTGATTTTCTCGGGAATTTGACTGGAATAGAAGGCAAAAATGCATTTGGTAGTCTTGGCTACCCCCTTGAAACAGATTCTTTATATGCAGATGTAGTAATTGGGGTCACAGATACTGTGCTA
>CAZALJ010000398.1:0-2239 GCA_964485715.1 uncultured archaeon | reverse complement strand
TCACATTAATTACTAGTTTTATTGCTTTTGTAGCTTCTTACTTTCTTGATATCCAACTCCAATAGGCTCACCAATTTTGTAATATCGATTATCTAATGCATAGATTATAGGATCTAGCTTTATCATGTCTGCAATTCTCTGACGTCCTTCACTCTCAATAACAAATTCCTCAGTAACGTAAGCTTGCACAACGTCTCCAATAAAGATCTGTCTATGTTGAATGGAGAACTCCTTAATGACTTTACATTCCAAACTCACTGGACATTCTCGAATCATCGGAGCAGTTTCTAATTCTCCAAAAAAGACATCAAACAGTTGTGATTTATCGACATCATGTCCAGATACAGTTCCGCAATAGTCAGTTTTTACGAGAAGTTTAGTTGATGGAAAATTAATACTAAATGTTTCATGTTCAAGAATACCTTGATTTGTATAGTGATCTTGACCAGAAGAGATGTAAACAATCGGGGGATTTATCCCCATAATTCCCACATCTCCCAAGGTCTCAAAATTCGGCTTACCGTGAACAAGTGCACCAGCAAGAATGATAGGGATGGGATAAACAATTGGATTTTTTCCAATTTTTACTTTTTTTGTTGAGGTTGTCATTATTTGAGAAAGAGAATTCAATTGATCCGTAAACCAACTCTTAAGGGAGTCTTGAAGTGGAATTTTTTCTAGCCATCGTGGCACCTCCAGTTCGAACTCTTCATACCGAGCTGTAATCAAATCATTAATATTCTGAGGTCGTAAAGCAATTGGGCATTCAAAGTATAAGTTCAGAGGATAATTATAAATGAATGGTAGTTCTTGGAGTTCCTGTCTTTCCATAGTCGAAAGAATGACACCCGATAAAACTGCTTGATGGATAAAAATTGTATAAAGATCATCTTTCTCATAATATTCCTTAAAACATGGATCACAATATAATTCTTTGAAATTATCCCACCATGATTGAAGTAAACCTTTCTTGGGTCTTACAATCAGTAACCCCGCATTAAAGTAAGGACGAAGGGTGTTATTATCAACGTGTGTTTTCATAGGAAAGATTTTATCTTCAGGGACATTACATTTACGATAAATTAATTCCCAAAATGGATCAATAGGCTTTTCGTAAAATGAACCAACTAAAGTGTGGTGAACTGGGCGATATCCCAAGTTTTTGTGTTCGTCTAACAGAAAAAGTTTCGGTTCGTTAATTACTATCGTATTGGAGCCCAGCCAGGCAAGTAATTTCGTTTTTTCATTTGCTAATGATTCAGCAGTAGCTACAGCAAGCACATATCTAGCGAAGGGGAACTTCAAATCAGGATCGACTAAGAAAGGAATAATCTGAACATCTAGTGATAATAACTGTTTTTTTATTTCTTTGGGGATTTCATTCTTAGTTTTTGGAATGAGTACCCATATTGGACATTCTGATAAGGTACCGGCAAACTTACGAATACTCGCTGCCAGAATTGGAATTTCGAGATCTGAAGCACTAGAAGTGTAAGCAAAAATTAGTTTTTCCATTAGGATTACTTCCATATTTTGTTTCTCAGAAGTGTTCTACTTCTTAGGGAAATGAAATTCTATTTTACGTCTGACAAATAACTGCAAAATCAGTTTACATTAGTCTGAAGGTTTTAACAACTAGTTAAAAATTATCTTTTTAATAATGTTTAATTGTGCAAAAAGAAAGTTAATTCAATCATTTTCTGCTGAACTACTTTTAGTTAAGAAGACACCCCAATCATCACAAGAGCCTTCTGTTCAATCAAGTACATGAGCAAAAATAAATGATGAAAAAGATGGAAATCGGAGATTGGAAACCTGTCTTCATGAGGGGGAATAATTTGCTATTTGGTAGAAGATTTAAATCCTGCCCCTATCATTGCACCACCAAGATAAACCACTGCTATATAAAAGCTAATCCATACAATATCAGCAAATTCTGTTTCGGAATCAGGAGCTGGGAAAACGATCCAAAATAATATAATATGTATTAATCCAAAAATAAGGCCGATAATTAAGCCTAGTATGGTAGCATCCCCAAAATTACCCTCAGAATTTATAATCGAATACCCTAACCAAAGTCCAAAGAGTAAAATGATCGAAACTACCCCTAATACAGGTAAAAAAAGGTAGGTTGAATAATAACGCAAACTATTAAAAGAAACATCTTCTTTTCGCCCAGGGAAATTTTCATCGATTAATGTAAGGATTACAAGCATCAATTCAAGGACCAAAATTCCAA
>CAZALJ010000397.1:0-2264 GCA_964485715.1 uncultured archaeon | reverse complement strand
TGAGAGCTCATAGTAATTTTCTTCAACTGTATTTGTCTTTAGATTATGAATATTGGTTACTATACTGTAGGTTAGCTCTCCTAATTCATCATGGAAAACAGCTCCCCCACCGGATATACGTCTAACACAATCAAAACCCATTTCATGGAGAGCATCTAAGTCTACTTCCTCTGTAACTCGTTGATGTTTACCAATAGACACCGCGCTCGGTTTCCAAGCGTACAAACGAATGGTGTTTATCTGTGTCTCATTATAAAGACGGAAAATGGCCTCATCGTTTGCCATGTTACTCGAAGCGCAATTCCTGAAGAAAGGTAGCAATCGCCATTTAAGATTTTTCACTGTACCCACATAATAATCAAAATAAAAAGTTTTGAGTTTTTTTGGTCGAGGATGTATTAATTTGTTGCCTATTAGAGTTCTTTAAGTAATTGAAAGATGAAAGCAAAAAAAACACTTCTTTGATATTTATCTTTTTTAATTTAACTGAGATTTTTTTATATCATTACTTCACCTTTACTTTTCTAAAAATATTCCTAGATAATTCTGAATCAGTAATTTCACACTACTAATATCTCAAAGCGAGTTTAAATAATATCCTACACACAAAACAAATCATCTTTCCCCTTTTGAAGTTATCCAATGAGTATTGGATTCTTAACATCAATGACAATACCTTTCTCTGTTATATCAAAAGGATGAATCTGTTTAGAATGGTGCATACCTCGCATTTTAAGAATCTCAATTCCTCGGGCTCTAGCTGAAGAGATTGCTATGTATTGGAGATGTATCACGCCATAAGCAAGAAAATCTTCAGTCGAAAATTGAGGATACCTTGTATCTTGCACAATCTCACCAGTAGATTCATAAACCGCCAAAGTTGTGCACTTTTCTTCCCAAAGAATTCCAATGACCCTATGTAACTCTTTACGAACCTCAAAAAGGTCTCTAAAAAGAAGGGAAAAAGTGTTTAAGGGGTCGATCACCAATCGGTTTACTCCTATGTCACGAACCGCATCAATTATTCGCTGGGTGATATAATCTAGGGAAGCTTCACGAAGACGGCTTGCCTGTTGCATAATTCCCATTTCTGTTGAGCTGAAATCGAGAACTGTTAACTCACCCATCTGTTGGAGACTTGAAAGATCCCAACCGAAATTCCTCATGATGGCATCAAGAGCAAGAAATGGCTCATTGAATGTTACCAATAACCCTGGTTCGTGGAACTTCAGAATCCCTTCTAGCAAGAATTGAACGCCTAATGTAGTTTTACCCACGCCTGCTCCACCCCGCATAACAACAAACCAACCTGCAGGAACTCCCCCGCCTAATAGTTCATCAAGACTTTCAATACCTGTAGGTTTAATATTAAGCGACAATCACGACAGCCCAATTTGCTTATTTAATTAATTATCTAACTAACACTAGTTCTCAAGAAAACCTGAAGCCAACTTAAAAGCCTAAATTTAAAAGCTCATTATAAAAACAAAGAATGGTGACCTAAATAAAAACATACCGAAATATAGCTCGGGAGAGGAGGTTCCGTCATTAATCTCTGTTAGTCGCGTTTGTTACACAGATACTTAGTCAAATTGCATAGAGTCATGTTGACGACAAGTATGAGGATATTTTAGGGTTGAAAAGGGTTTTTTGTCTTTTCTGGGGTAATTTTTACCTCGTTATTATCCTCTTTCGACACACATAAACCAGTTTAGGTGATGCTTATCTATAGTTGGCCTATAAAGAAAACAGGGGTGTCTAGGGAATTATAACCCTTAACTCGTATCATAGAGAGTTTCTAGTCAACAAACAGCACTACCTCTCCTTCTTCGTGCGTCTAACGCTTGATTACTCAAAATGTCCTCTACGGTTGTTTCTGTCTGTTTAGGTATCTGTTAATATCAATAAGACATTTAGTAAAACATTTCAATCAATTAATTTATCGTACGGGTCTTTAACTTCCTCCTTCTCTGCAGTAACTACCCTGTACACGTTAATCTTGACCATTTGACCTGCTAAGTTAAGGAGCTCTACATCTTTTTTTCTAATCTTAAGGTGATATCCATTAGCGCATCTAGAGACTTTGGTTGTGAAAATTAATAGTGGTTCATCTTTTTTTGACATCTTATTTCTGCTCTTTTTTCGTTTTTATTTAGCTCTTGTGAATGGCTATATATTAAGATATAGCTTTTGCATATACTATTTATATCTAGTGTTTTAAAATGTTTTTTTAATTGAACATTTTGGACTAAATTGTATAGCAC
>CAZALJ010000396.1:0-2273 GCA_964485715.1 uncultured archaeon | reverse complement strand
AATTACCTGAAATTCAAACATTCACTCCTCAACCAGCTACGGATTTAGATCTCCTTTTGTTTCATTCCCTTTCTTATCTAGAAGCAATGAAAGCGCTATCAAAAGCTGGAGGGGGAGCGCGGCTGAGGCTAGGATTAGGAACAGGAGATTGCCCCGTGTTTCCTGAAATGCACGAAGCAGCTCGCCTGGTGGTTGGAGGAGCACTAGAGGGTATTGAACGAATTCAAAGTGGTGATGTACAACAAGCTTTTGCAATCCTTGGCGGGTTGCATCATGCGTTTGCAGAACGGGCTTCAGGATTCTGTTATTATAATGACGTTGTTATTGCTATCAGATATCTTCAACAGAAATATGGAATTGAGCGAATACTCTACATTGATACAGATGTTCATCATGGAGATGGTGTTCTACATGCATTCTATGAAGACAAAAATGTGTTAGGAATTTCTTTACATGAATCTGGTCAATTCATTTACCCTGGCACTGGCCATAATGATGAAATCGGTAAAAATGAAGGACTGGGTTATACAATAAACATTCCATTTTTTCCTGGGACATGGGATGAACTGTATATTAAGACGTTTGAGAATATCATACCATGTGTCTGGGAAGAATACGATCCTGAGTTTGTCATCTGGCAGTGTGGCGCGGATGGACATTTTCGTGACGTCTTAGGACATCTTGCCCTGACCACTAAATTATATTCTTACCTTGGTAAACGGATAACTGAATTGAGTAGGCAGCGTAGTGCCCAAGGGCGGTTACTACTCTTAGGAGGAGGTGGTTATAATCCTGATTCCGTTGCTCGTGTCTGGTTAGCAATTTTAGCCAGCATTACAGGTATAAAACTACCAACAAAATCTCCTCGCGAATGGATTGACTTTTGCTATCAAAATTTCGATTATAAAGTTAGTTCCCTTTTAGAAGATGCACCACTCGATCCAAAGAAACTCGATGGCTACCCTTTCATTGAAGAAGAGATTGAAGAAGCAAACCTACAAACGCTTCACTACTTAAAAAAGATACTAAGAGACATTCCTGCTTGGAAGAACTGTGATCAATTTCTTGTGGATTAAAAAAATATTCAAAAACCTTCAAAAAATTCCTATGAGTCTTTATACGAGAAATTCAGGAATAATAACGAGGCATATTTAAAGAAGAAAACTCCCTAGGAAAACAAGCCGTACGACTATAAAAATGCATGTTTCTGCTTTGTACTCCATGAAATTGGAGGAGGCATTAATAAAACATGAATGACAAGAAATCTGTTGATATAATTAGAGATGCAGTGTTTTCATCATCTGTTTTTAAAGAAGGAGGAGAAAAAACACTTAATCAATCTTACATTCCCGAAAAGCTGAGATTTCGAGAAGATAATATTCGAAGACTAAGTCAAAACTTTCGGCCTTTATTTTTAGCCGAAAACAGAGGAATCGAAGGGTTTTCTACCAATATTGCTCTTACTGGCCCTGCTGGCGTCGGTAAAACTGTAACTGCACGATACACGGTAGATCATCTTCAAGCTATGGCTGAGCGCTATCATATTAAGTTATATACTGATTATAAGAATTGTTGGACAACACGTACAAAAACTTCCGTTCTCCGCAGCTTTCTTCGAGATCAGTTTGGAGTAGCAAGTCGGGGTTTCAGTGATGAGGAATCCACAGACATACTAATTCGAAGGTTGAATTCTGAGCAGGCTTACTTAGTTTTAATCCTAGATGAGGTGAGTGTGCTGTCTCAGAAGGATATTCGTGGATTTATCCATCTTCCGGAAGAGTTTGGAGCAGAACATCGTATTTCAATAATTATGATTAGTCGGCCTTCGGAGTGGAAAGCAACGCTTTCATCAATGGTTTCCCAACGTATTGCTGATGTTATACAATTTCAGCCATATGATTTGGAAGAAGCTAGAGAGATCCTAGACTATCGTGCACACCTAGCTTTTAAAACAGTGGCTATTTCAGAAGACATTCTCGAAATGGTAGCTGAAATATCAGATCAAACCAAAAATCTACGTCATGGGGTCGAGATTTTCTATCGTGCGGGACGTGCTGCGGACCAACAAAGATTAGATGAGCTCACCCCCGAGTTGATTCGGAAAGCCAAGAATGATGTCTTTCCTGAATTGCGCGCAGACATCTTAGAAGAATTAAAAACCCACGAGTTGTTTACAGCGCTAGGGATTGCAAGAAGATTGCACCATAAAGGGATCACCGCTACCACAATAGAACACTCGTTCAAAAACTATCGGATCATTTGTAGATCGGAAG
>CAZALJ010000395.1:0-2287 GCA_964485715.1 uncultured archaeon | reverse complement strand
ATCGCTTCCTTCTTCTTGACCTCTTATAACATTATTTTTTGTACTCATAATTTTTCACCTCTACAATTCTCGTACGACCGTTGATATCTTGGCCTTTGCGGCTCCGCGAACTGAGAGAAACGTGGCAAATAACATTGCCAGAAAGGTTATAGAGATAGTGATGAGTAAGTCTACCCAATCAAAAATTAATAGCCTATTAAGAGTACCACCAGTACCTAGGACGCTTAAAGGAGTGATGAACATATCCATAAACTCAAAGAAACCATTAAACATGATAGAAAGGCCTAAACCAATTAATAAACCCCAAATAACGGAAGTCAGAAGCAAAACAATAGATTCGCTAAAAACAACCTTGTACACTTGACCTCTGGAAGCTCCATAGCTACGTAAAATGGCAAATTCCTTTTTTCGTTTCTCCATAAGAATACTCATGAAAATAAATGTCGCCAATGTTGCTGCTAGCAAAGAGATTACAAAATCAGCTGTGAGTAAGCCTGGAATTCCGAAGTCCATCTGCTGCATTTCAGTAGTTTTTCGTAATTCTCCTTCAAATGTCTTGACTGTTATAACCCAATCATTGCCAAAGATATCTTCCTTTATATCCTCAACATTGGCCCCCTTTGCAACTTGAACAAGATATTTCGAAGATATTATTCCTTTAGGATCAATACCAGAGAGAAACGACATATTAGTCATTGAATTAAGGAGGGCATGGTCAACTATGATTGCACTACTACCGATTCCACCTGGTGCATGATCAAATACACCGCGAATAGTGAGATCCTGAGATAGAAAGCCATAAAGTATCCCTAAATCTTCCAAATTAATACTCCCGATGTCTGTTAAATTACCAATGTCTGTAATCGTGAAATTCTCTGGTAATGTTCCATTCCAATAAAAGGTTAATATATCCTCCAGTGTGACTGTTTGGTCGACTTCGAGGTTATTTCCTGAGAAAATACTTTTCCCAACTAAGCATCCTGTAGGGTCATTCGCAAGTTCTTCCATGAGTTCATCTTTATTTCCCCCATCAGGAACAGAATCACTGTGCCACTTTCCTATTGTACCATACACGTCAGCATCAACGCTATAAATTGAAACAGGACTAGAAGCTAACATTCCCGAAGTATAAGACATAGCCATTACATTCTCAATATCATGCGAAGATTTATTGATTTCTGGGATGGTCATACTAGAAAGACTCGTAGTGCTAGTAATAACCATGTCACTACCAATATCAAACTCAATAAGGCGTTTTTGGTGAACTTCTCCAGTATTTCCCTGAATAGAAGCTAGGATACTGAAGGAAACTGTTAGAGCAATGATAAGTGCCAATCTTGGAAAATCACCTGACTTTCGAAAGATATTCCCCTTAATTAAGAGTGATACCTCCTTAAGAAAACCGATTCGTTTTACTATTGGATCTGTTTTGGATGGTATCCAAACAGCTAGGCGAGCTACAACTGCAGCTCCTCCAATCCAGAATAAAAATGGTCCCAGGAGAGCGAGAAGAATAGCAGCTGGCCCTATGTCTATAGGGATTGAAATCCCTGCCTCTAATAAAATAACAAGTACAAGAGTTAGAAAACCTATTGAGAAAAAGATAATATCAAGATTATTCCTTCTAAGAAAACCTTCTTTACCTACCTCGTCTGTACGTCGCACTGTTTCAGTTACTTCCATTTGAATAAATGTATTTGCTTTTCCATTAACCATCAAAATAAGAATGATTACAATTAGTCCGCCAATAACGAAAAAAGCAGTTTGATCAATTTCACCAATAAGTGGGAATAATCTGAGGAAACTAGGTAATTCTGATAATGCGGTGTCATTTAACGGGATAGGAGAGCCACCCCAAGTCATAAAACCTGTAGCTGTTCCAATAATCCAAGCACCAAAAACAGCGATGATGTACCCTACGACCAAGCCCAGGGCTGCTAACAATAGAGCTTCCATCAGTATTTTTCTCTTGATTTGCCTTGGGGAAGCTCCTTGAGTTTTTAAGATTCCTACTTGATATCGTCTTTCGTGCAAAGAGAGATCAATACCAAATGACAGTAGATAGAGAGACAAGATAGCAACAGGAATTGTCAACATTGCATCAAAAAAATAGATGAAAATACTCATGATCTGGAATGGAAGTAATTTGCCTTCAACCATATTTGTGCCAACAATGATTCCTTTATTTTCTATCTCATATACATTAATTAGAGAATTAATCTGGCTGCTGACTCCACTTGGATTAGCTAAATTAAATTTGTCTTCATTGATTTTAATGGCAAAATAT
>CAZALJ010000394.1:0-2288 GCA_964485715.1 uncultured archaeon | reverse complement strand
ATAATCGCAGATAGTGAACCAACGATCAAAAATATTAAACCAGTCATCATTCCAACAAAAGCACACGCCCAAAGGCCGACAACGATCATTCCTGATTGTATGAATTTGGAACCGAGTCTCTCCTTTTTTTCTGGGTACAATGTTTCATAAAGCTCCTCGTAAGGAACTTCATTCGTTGGTAATTGACACTGAACCCCTTTCACTATTACATTAGTTCTCTATTGGCACCAAAAACCGGAAAAAACTAATTTTCTCGATTTAAAAATTTTTATTTCTGTGGTAATTTGACATCTTCGCCAGATATTGAGACATCTATTCTTTTCTGAGTCCTTGTGATATTTCCATCGCGTAACCACGAGATCCGATCTGCAATATCGATTAGTTTTAGGTCATGGGTTGAATTTATGACTGTAACACCTGTTTCTTGACACAATTCGCGTAATAATTCTACAATTGAGAATCCAGTTTTTAAATCGAGATTTCCTGTTGGTTCATCTGCTAAAACAAGACTAGGTTCCCCTGCTAGGGCTCGGGCGATGGCTACTCGTTGTTGTTGCCCTCCCGATAGTTCATCAGGAGTATGATTCAAACGATCGCCTAGACCAACCCGTTCTAAGATTCGTATAGCTCTTTTTTTTCTTTCTTTCCTTGGATATTTCTGAAAAACTAATGGTAAAGCTACATTCTCAAGCGCAGTGATAACTGGAACAAGATTAAAGGTCTGAAAAATAAAACCTATTTTATATGATCGTAATGATGCTAACTGTTTTTGACTCAAACTAGAAAGAGGGACTCCCTCGAAATACACCTCACCCTCTGATGGAATATCTAATGCACCAACCATATTGAGGAGGGTTGTTTTTCCTGATCCACTTGGGCCCATCACTACATGAAATTCACCACGAGGAATATTAATTGATATTCCATCCAAAGCCATAATCTCTTCTGTTCCCATTTTGTATATTTTCTTGACGTTATCCATTCGTATAGTAATATCTTCTGACATTGTTTTCACCTTTTATGATATTGCAGCTATTTGAATGTCAGCTCGATCTTCAATTCTGTCCACTTTTCCATCACGAACCCAAATAATTCTATCGCTAATATTAATCATCTTAAGATCGTGGGTTGCTGATACAATAGTGGTACCTTGTTCTTCATTTAGTTTTTTTAATAATCCTATTATATCTAATCCAGTAGCTAAGTCGAGATTTGCTGTTGGTTCGTCTGCAAGTATGATTGCAGGATCATTTGCTAAAGCCCTGGCAATAGCAACACGTTGTTGTTGTCCTCCTGATAATTGGCCTGGCTTATTCTTCGCACGGTCCTGTAACCCGACTAATTTTAGAATTTCTCTTGATCTCTTTCTTCTAGACTCCCTAGGTACACCTGCAAAAACCATGGGTGTTTCAACATTCTCTTGGGCAGTAAAAGCAAGGAGAAGGTTGAAGGTTTGAAAAATATAACCAATTTTTCGATTCCTTAACCATGCAAGTTCGTATGCATCTAATTCGGCGATATCAACCTGGTCGATGTATATCTCACCACTTGTAACTGTGTCTAGTCCCCCTATTGCATTAAAAATAGTACTTTTTCCTGATCCACTTGGACCCATGATACTAACGTATTCTTCACGTTTTATTTTAAAGGAGATTCCTTGAAGAGCTTTAATTATGATCTTACCAAGGGTATATTCCTTGTACACATCAGAAATTTCAACGACATATTCCCCAAGACTCATTGATACCACCATTATTAATTTTCATATCTTAAAGCTTCTGCTGGAGAGAGACTAGCTGCTCTTCGGGCTGGAATGAATGTTGCAAGCGCTGTCAATATTATTGAAATAAGTAAACATAAAGCAAACAACAGGATAAGGGAAGTATAATTTGGCATTATTACAGCTAATAATTCTTCTAATGAGAAGCGATTTAAGTTAATTGCAATGCCCATACCTATACCGATAATTCCTCCAATTGAACCACCTAATATTCCTAAGAGTAAGGCCTCAACGATAAATAAACGAACGATGTGGTTATCTAATCCTCCAATGCATTTATAAACTCCAATTTCTTTCACTCTCTCGTTTACAGCCATAAGCATTGAGTTTGTTATTCCTCCAAAACAGACTATTAATGAAATCCCGACTAACCAATATTGATACGCTTCAACACCAGATTCTTCTTGTAACCAACCTAATGTGAGTGAACTTGTTAATAGGGCTGCCATAAAAGCGATCCCTAATATTACTCCTAGAGCTGTTATTACAGAACGGAAAAATCTTCGTC
>CAZALJ010000393.1:0-2305 GCA_964485715.1 uncultured archaeon | reverse complement strand
ATTATTTACTTGAGCGTTTCACAAATTTCCCATTATTTTGGGGTCCTACAAAATTTCCATTCTCACATAGGATATTTCCTCGGAGCATGGTCATTATTGGCCATCCTTTAACCTTCATACCTGTGTAAGGGTTCCAATCAATAGAATAATGAAGTACTTCTGGGTTGATTGTTTTTTCTAAGTTTGGATCAAAAATCACAATATCAGCGTCCGTTCCAACCATCAGACTCCCTTTTTGAGGATATAAACCAAATATCAGAGCTGGTCTAGTTGACATTAAGGATATGAGCTGAGGGTAAGTTAATTTTTGTTTATTAACTAAAAAATCATGCATTAGAGGCAAAGAAGTTTCAATTCCTGGAATCCCATTTAATATTTGATGAAACGGGAAGTTACCATTACCTTTACTTGCACGTGAAAATTCACAGTGATCTGTAACAATCTGATCAATTGTGTTATCATAAACTCGCTTCATTAGTGCCTGTTGATCTTTAGCATGGCGGAGAGGTGGTGACATCAGGTTTAAATAACCATCTGACCCTTTATACCTTCTCTCATTTAATAACAAATAGTGAGGACATGTCTCCCCTGTTACCTTTAGGCCCTGTTGCTTGGTTTGGGATAACAGATCACTTCCTTCCTTCGTAGTAATGTGAGCTAGATGAAGTTTGATCCTTGTTCTTTTAGCAAGAAGTAATACCCTCTGAATAGCCTCTTCCTCTGCAATGTGAGGTCGTGAATGAGCGTGAAAAATAGGTTCCTTTTTTCCCTCTTGAATGAGCTCATTTCGATAGTTAATAACCATAGCATCATTTTCACAATGCCCCATAACCATCCCCCTGCATTTTCTAACCTCCCGAAATAAATATAATAATTCTGCGTCATTAAGATCGAGATTTCGCCAACTATATGTGGTAAAAAATTTGAAACTTATCACTCCCTCAGAAACTAGCGTATAAATTTCATCTAGATATTCAATGTCGGTTTTTGACACGTGTAAGCTATAATCAATAGCCACTTGTGGGTCAGCAACCTTTTTACGCTCATAGAACCCTTTTAGAGGGGAATCTCCTCGAGTTTGGTCTGCAAAATCGATTATAGTCGTTACTCCTCCACATGCAGCAGCTTGTGTTCCAGAAGCAAAGGTGTCAGTAGAAATGGTTTTTCCCAAATCTTGTAATTGAAAATGAACATGAGGATCAACTATTCCAGGAAAAATCATTTTTCTACTTGCATCGACAACCTGTTCTGCTTGAAAGTTCTTATCACCTCGGAAAATAGCTCTGATTTTCCCCTCTGCAATAGCTAGATTCGCTTGATAACATCCATTGCTATCGACAAGGGTTCCATTTTTAATAATAAGATCCAATTCTCGTTCACCAAGTGGGAATCAAATCTGCGTTTCAAACTCGATATATTTACTTGTTTATTAAGTTAGAAGCTCTAACTTTTTCAATATTTTTTATCTATTTCATTATTGGAGAATATCAATACATTGTTTCCGAAATTGAGCTTTATTTTAGGTCAGTGAACAGATGAAGTATAAATTGCTCAGAACGAAATTTCTTTTGCCTCTTTCTGATAAAATGGGACGCGAGACTCGAATAAAGGACGGATTTATCTTCATTGAAGGAGAATATATCAAAGAAGTCGGGCAATTTGATGATAAAAGAGCTCATGAAATCCTTGACATTTGTGGATCAGAACTTGAAATAATTGGATCGCAGACAGGAAAGTTATCAGAAGAAGATGAGATTCCCCAGATAAATGGGGTGGCACTTCCGGGATTTGTTAAGGCTCACGGGCATGATCATGAGTCTCCTATAATCGGGGTTGCAAAAGATGTCCCCTTAACTACCTGGCTGGACTCAGCAGTGAATCCTTTCACAGGATTCTTACATACTGAAGAAAAGAGTTTAACCAGACATTTCAAAAAATCTCCTTACTTGATTACTTACCTTAAAGCGCGGATGGACGACCTGCAGCATGGGATAACTACTGCATTAGTCCATCATTGTAATTTCAACAAATATCATGTGGATGAACTAGTTGAAGCAAACCACATAGCTAGAACAAAAATAATGATAGCAGTGGGTTCCCAAGACCGTCATTATGATTCACGAATCTTGGATATACCTACAGAGATAGCTATCGAGAGACTCGATGAAATATACAAGAAATATAAAGATGAACCGAATATAAGGATCATTCCTGGACCTGATCAATTTTTTTCGAATAGCCCTGAGCTTCTACGAGCATTAAAACAATGGGCTCGACAACACAACACAATGATTCATATTCATTC
>CAZALJ010000392.1:0-2309 GCA_964485715.1 uncultured archaeon | reverse complement strand
GCCATAGTCATCTTTACAATCATTCCATCTTGAGGGAGTTGTGGATAGGGAAAGACTCTGGTCTCAATTTTGCCGAATTCTGTCATCACCGCTGCCTTTACCTCTTTCTTTGACATACGATTCCTCCCTTCTTTAAATCTTTTTTGTCCATGACCTTTAATTAAGTCTTAATTTCTGTATGTTGATCCAGAATGCCGGCTGATCTTGAGGTAAAAATTGGTTTAAATGGCCTCAATAATTGCAAAATGAAATACAATCTATTTGAGACCGAAAGTGAAGCCTCTCACTAGATAGCGCCTTGATATTATAACTAAAGCAAAGACTGGACCTGTAATAATCATAGATGCCGCAGATATTTTCCCCCAGTTTACGTATGCCCATGAAGAAAGACTTACTGAAGCCACAGGAAGAGTCTTTGCTGACACAGGAGCCAAAACTAGTGCGAATATGAAATCATTCCAGGAGAAAATAAAACAAAAGATTGCAGTTGTAGTTATTCCTGTAGCTATAAGGGGAATAATAAGATGATACAATCTCTGAAAAGTTCCTGCACCATCTATGAGTGCAGACTCTTCAACTTCAATAGGAATGTCCCTAATAAATCTTTGGAGAAGCCATACAGATAAAGGTAAAAGAAAACCCAAGTGTGCTAATAACAAACCTGGAATTGTATCAACAAGCCTAAATTTTTGAAACAAAATGAGATATGGGAGTATAGCGGCAAGTGGAGGAAACATGAAGATACTAAGTACCCAAAAAGCCAAATCTGTTTTCCCCTTGAATTCAAATCTTGCAAAAGCGTAAGCCGCAGGCAGCCCAATAATTAATGCTGCTAGAGTAGCCCCACCACTCACTAGAATGCTGTTCTTTAAAAATCTTGCAAACGGTTCCTCCATGAAGATAGAAATATAGTTACTTAGTATAGGTTTGAAAAGCCATACAGGAGGTAGAGTTATTGCATCTATTGGTTTGCTTAAAGATGCCTTCAATAGCCATGAAATTGGAAAAAAGAAAAATAATATGGCAATTATTCCAACGACATACTTAACAGACGTCACTATATAATTAGAAGGTCTACCTTTTGATTTTACCATTTTTCCTGTCTCCTTAAGTAGAAAAACAAAACTTGACTTATAATAATAATACCTATTAACAAAAGCAGAGCTGCCGCTGTAGCAGTACCAAGATTGTTAAACCAAAGGAACTGCTTAAATATATACAGGCTTGTAAATTCTGTAGATATACCTGGTCCGCCATCAGTGATAATAAATATTTTATCAAATTCTTTCAATGCTGGAATTGCTCTCAGCATAAGAACAATAATAATTGTAGGTTTCATAAGAGGTAAAGTGATATATCGTAATCTTTTCCACGCTGATGCTCCGTCTATATTGGCTGCCTCATAGATTTCTTCTTGTATTGATCTTAACCCAGCCATACAAATCAGAAAGACATAAGGTGTCCACTCCCAGACGTCTGCTATTATAACAGAGAACAGTGCAGCAGTGCTGTTTCCACTCCACGAGGGAGGTTTTATGCCTATGTTTTCAAGCATATATCCAATTATCCCCACCTCAGCAGAATAGAACCATCTGAACACAAGACCAATTACCACAGGTGCAATCGCCATAGGAAGAAATATCAACATACCAATTGGTTCAAGTTTGTAATTTGGCTGAGAAAAAAGTAAGGCTAAACCAAATCCTAATGAAAGTTCGATAATTAAACACAAACCGCTGAATTTGAAGGTTACCCATAGGCTGTTATAGAACTCTGGATCGCTAAGAACGTATCCGAAGTTTTTGAAATTATTATAATTATGTACCTGTTTACCGCCAGCAAGCGAATAATCTCTTAATGATACATCAACAGCATAGATGAGAGGAAATATAGTAATTACAACTAGCGTAATAATTGTTGGTAACAACAACCAGATGTGTAGTTTTCCTTTTACAATCATTTCTACCTCACTTCCTATTTGGATTAACGAGCCTTTGGGTATTTAATTATAACACACCCCTAGGCTCCTTAATACTTGTAAATAAACATTGGTTTTATGATAATCGAGTCTTAGTCAAGTTTGATCATAAAAAAATCACCGTTTGATACCCGCCAGTCCTACTGGCGGGAGGCAAACGGTGAATTCACCGAAGGCGAATTTGAGGGTTTCCCTACAGAACAGCTAGAACTTGATCTCTGAGTAAATATCCTCACAGCTGAGCTGTGGGGATATTTACTCATGTTTAAGTTACTATTAATTAGTAATATTCTGGATAAGAAGGTTTTAGAACCTCCTTATTAGCCTTTTT
>CAZALJ010000391.1:0-2315 GCA_964485715.1 uncultured archaeon | reverse complement strand
AAATCTCCAATAGCTCTTTTCGAGACCTTTTAATGCAATTATTGTAAAAGCAGCATGTCCAAAAACCACGAAAAACCGTTCGACTCCAAATCCAGTTATCCAACTTAACCAATGATTACTATTACCATAAGTGAAACTATATTGTATTGCTAAAAACCATATTTCACCGATCCCGAATCCAGTTCCCAAACACCATCCAATTATAGTTAGTTCCTTATTACTTCGGATTTTTTTGTTTAATGGTGGAAAAAAAACTGGTAAGACCTTTATCGTTTCTTCGGTAACACCCACGATTAAGAGCCAGATAATAATCTGATAGATTGTTAAAGAATTCTGTGTTAGGGAAGATGAGAACAAATCACGTAGAAGGGGTATTTTAAAAAGATTAATTATAATGCTAAAGGGAAGGGCTACGATTATTAGTCTATAATAATTCTTTGGAGGTATGTTTAATCTTTTTTGGGTAATTACTAGTAATAACAAACAGAATAATGTTACTATTATAGCAGTAAATATTATCGTTAAGTTTGGTAAAACCACTATTCTATCCTCAACTTAAACGAGTTATAATATATTCTCGTGAAAAACTCTTAACTGCTGAACGAAAAAGAAGAAAATCAATGAATAGTAAGAAACCAGTTCCAATTAGGATAGTCAAAGGTGAAAAAAAAGCTAGAACTAGTTGACTAAAAATGAAAAGAAGAAATGGTAATACAAGTAAAGCTCCTAATTGCTGTGCGTCTCTTGAACTTGAAACTCTAGATGAAACAAACACCATACATATAGAAGTCAACAGACCCGCTGCAGGGGAAAACATGAGCAATATTAAAATAAAATTCAGATCAGGGACTACTATGAAGCCTAGTTTATCGTAAGTTACCAAAATAGTAAAAATGCTGTAAGGTACAGCACTAATCCAAGTAACTATTAATCCGATTAAAAAAGGAGTACCTATCTTTCCAATTAATATTTCTTTATCTGTTATCGGCGTTGCTAAGACACCCTCGAATGATTTTCTTTCTTTTTCGCCTGCAATACTATCTGCAGCTATTACTGATGGTATAGCACAGGGAATAATTAGAAAACATAAATGACTAAAATAGACTAAAATTACTATTATTTTTTGTTGATCAGATAGATCATTCCAATTAGAAGTGGGCCCTGGGAAGTCCATTGGTAGGATATTTATCTCTTCCGCATCTGTTTCTGGTAACAAAGTGAAAGGAGCAACTACAGTCAAAGGCATGATAAGAACTAATAGAATTGGAAGTCCAATAATCGAAAAAACAACATATTTACTCTTTTTAATGTCAGACCAATCCTTTTCCATCAAAATTAAGATACGATTGAAATCAAGACTCATCTAAGCATTCCTCCGTCCAATTAATTCGAAATAAATATCTTCAAGTGATTTTTCCTTCTTTGTTACGGAAAGAATAGCTCCATTCAAACTCACAATTTCTTTTATAACGAAAGGGACTGTTGTTATTGAATTTAAAGTTTTAAAAACGAGCTCTGACGTTTTCAGATCAAATTTAAGGTCTATTACACCTTCAACTTTTTGGACACCATCAATAATAGCATCATTTAACTCTACTAATTCTATTTTTAATTTTGAATAAGTATTATTCTGATTTCTAAGTTTTTCAGGACTTCCAACGGTAATGAGGCTCCCTTTATTGATAATCCCGACTCTATCACAGAGATTTTGTGCTTCTGGAAGATTATGAGTACAAATAAAGACGGTACAATTAAAAACAGATGTTAATTGTTCTATAGTTTCACGAACAATGGAAGATACCTCGGGATCTAAAGATGATGTGGGCTCATCTAAGAATAGAACCTTGGGTTCATGAATCATTGCACGAGCAATCGCAACTTTATGTTTATTCCCTTTACTAAGTTTTCCAGCACTAGTTTCAAGGTATTGTTCAAAATCAAATAATTTTGCCAGTTCAACAACTCTACTTCGTACTTTTTCCTTAGTTAATCCATAAAGACGTCCTATTAGTTCTAAATTTCTTTGAGTAGAGAGACGGTCATAAAGTGATGGAGTTTCACCTAAAAAACCTATGTTTTTTCGTACTTCCTCAAAATTGTCACGAATGCTATATTCTGCAACAACAGCTTCTCCTTCTGTAGGTTCTAAGATACAAGAAAGAAGACGAGCTGTAGTTGTCTTGCCTGCTCCATTTGGACCTAGAAAGCCAAAAATTTCACCAGTAGGAATTTCCAAATTCAGGTGATCTACAGCAATTATCCTCTCATCGAACACCTTAGTTAAATTCTCAGTATAGATCAAGAAAACCACATTT
>CAZALJ010000390.1:0-2325 GCA_964485715.1 uncultured archaeon | reverse complement strand
ATTCCCTCCTATATTCATCACCTTAAAAGCAAGATCAGCTACAGCTATAAACGTGATATCACTTCGATAAACATCCCCATAATATTGTAAAATTTCGGATTTTCTTGAATTACCAATGAGCACAACCTTCATTGGAAATGACATATTCTCTTCCTCAATTTTTCTAATAACTTGGAATGCTAAAATAAAAGCTATTTATAATTTCCTCTTTCAGTGAAAAGAATTATACCAAGACATGCACACTATAATATTTAATAACTGACTTTGAACTCGAAAAAATTCATGTTTACACAGACTATTAATTGATTTCGATTATTTCATAGCGAGATTAAACTCTAAGTGGAATCTCAGTAAGAATTAGTAGAATAAGAAGGGAAATACAGATAATTAAGAATGCATAAAGTAATCGCCAAAGACCATGAAAATAGAGCCATTGAATACGGTCGATCATTTTTGATCCTTTTTGAGCTATATGGCTCATTTTAACAAGATATGTATGTTGTTCAGGAGTGAATTCTTTGCACTCAAGAATTCCCTGTGCATTTATTTCATGATTCACCCATGCAAGACGTAACTTTGCCCTATAAATCATCATTTGCAAGAGAAGTGAAATAAATACCATAAGGAGAAGAATAATAATGTTTATCCCTGCGAGTAATCGAGATATTGAATGTAAACTATTCATAAACAATTGAACTGATAGAAAAGTAAGAATAGTAGCAGAAGTTGCTATAGTGGCTAATGGGGTTGCAGCAACTGAAATATGGTCAGTCTTGAGATTGTAATTGGCAAGTAACGCTACTAATTCCTGTCTTAATTGATCTGGTTTATGAGAATGATCCAATATATGAGAATTCATCGAAAAAAATTCCTGTATTTCTTGAGAAATTGAGCTAATTATAAGTATTTTTTGCTAAAAGATTTCAACGCTTCTTGAAACATCTCTAGGGGTGCAGATGTGAGTCCTGCCCCAATTTGACCAATTCCAGCTTCTTTATGAGCAATTCCTGTATTAATTAATGGCGTTTCATTAAGTTCAACAACTTTTCGAATATCAATCCCAGTTGGAGTACCACGAAAATTCAAACTAGGTATTGTAAAAGCACTACTGCTTCCAGCTGTAATTTCATACATTCGTTCTGTTCGTGAGACTGCTTCTGCAGCAGAACCACCTACAAATGATACGATAGCTGGGGAGGCAGCCATTGCAAAGCCTCCAATGCCAACTACTTCTGATATCGTAGAGTCACCTAAATCAGGGCAAGCATCCTTCTCGGAGTAACCTGGAAAATATAACCCGTCTATCATTGTTGCAGGTGCTGTGAACCATTCCCGGCCAAGAGCAGAGATTTGAATCCCAATATCGGTTCCATTACGAGCCATTGCTACAACAAGCGAGCAATATTCTATGTCACGAGCCACATCTGCGATCAATTTTGAATGTGGCATAGAGAGGTTTAAAGTAAATATATCAGCATTTTCTTTTAAAAACAAAAAGACCTCCTTAGCTGTGGAAGCGTCAACAGTATCAATAAGATGGGGAGTGACTTCACTCATAAAAAGATAAGTACCTGATCTATTTCTATTATGGGCTTCGTCTCCCATATGTAACGATTCGGAAATAATAGCCTTGATATCGATTCCGTTGGCATGGTTTATTGCTTTTTTTAGGGTAGGAGCCAAGACCTCCTTCATCCAGTTTAGTCGTTCTAATACCTCTGATCCCCATCCACCAAATCGTAACACTTTTCCTCTACCTTCATTAAGAGTGCAATAAGATTTTTTTCCATATTTTTTATCTTTTAACACGAAGACGGGTTGATGGGGTGCTGTAATGCCTGTCATTGGACCAACGGTATCATGATCATGATTACAATCAAATTTAATTTCACCTGAAGCAGCAAGTTTATAACCTTCCTCAACATCGTTTGCTAATCCTTCATAGACTAGAATTCCAGCGATAGCTCCTTGCATCGGACCACACATACGATTCCATTCAATTGGTGGGCCAGCGTGATAAATTGTTTTATCATCCATTTCTGTGATAATATTCCTTGCTTCTAACTCAATATCAACCAGGATCGGTTGAACCTCAGCCATACGGTCTAATGCTTGTTTGTTTGCTGCTTCAATTTTCTCCTTGATAGCCATTTTGCTGCTTTCCTTATTTCCATAAGTTAAAACTTCAGAGTAGTTTATCCAATATCGCAAGAAGTTCAGGATCGCCTTGAGCTGGTGGTTCCCACTGAATATGGACAACAGGAATACCTTGCGCCTCACTTGCCTCTGAAAATAATTTTAATCCAATGTTAATGATCTTTGGAC
>CAZALJ010000389.1:0-2328 GCA_964485715.1 uncultured archaeon | reverse complement strand
ACTTTTCTCAGGATTCGGTTTTTTTTAAATATTATTTGTGCTTCAGGGTCAACGTAAGGGATAATTTCGGCATTAGATTGAAAATATATGGTTGAAAATGGTAGAAAACAGAAAAAACGGTGACACAGTGGTATTACAAATGATATGCACGGATTATGCTTGATATTACGAATCTTTTCATCTTTCTGATGGGTCAATATATAGATTCTAAACCTTGAGACAGGTAGCGAAACCCCGTAGAAAACACTTGAGGATTGAGATCCTTTTTCTGGGGAAACAGTGTCAAATATCCCAAACGTTTTATTTCGAATCTTTTTCACGATGAAATCGAAATCTGGTGTGTTACTCGCCATTTTACTTATTACCTGTGTCAATTAAGCTAAAATGGTAAATTGTATTTAGTATACTTTTCGATTTAGAAAACATATAGTAATAACCTAAAAGTGTAAAGTAGTGTGTCACAAGGAATATGTTTCACTTCTATGAATAGGATTATCTGCCTCTTCTCAAATACATAAAATTCTTAGCAAACATTGAACCTATCTGAATATATGAAAAATCAATTAATTGATGCTATCCATAGTGGATTTAATGACGAATGGACTCATATAGATCCTAAAAAGGCATTAGCTGGTTTAACTATAGATAATGCAAAGAAAAAACCTAATAAAAGCACACATTCTTGTTGGGAGCTCCTTCATCATATAGTTATCTGGCAAGAGACAATAATTAAAAATATTAAAGGAGAAGCTATCGATTGGAACGAAATTGAAGGAAAAGATAATTGGCCAACACATGAAACCATGCTAGAGGACTTTAATTTTGTTAACCTTTTAAACAGATTTCATACTGGTATGGAAGAAGCTCAAAGTTTGCTAAAGAGTGTGGATTTTATTAATAAGTCTGTAGGATTTCCTGAATTATCAACAATTAAGCTATATCTTACTCTTCTCCAACATACTTCTTATCATATTGGTCAAATTATTACTGTCAGACAAATTTTAGACGATTGGCCTCCTAAAAACGATAATGGAAGTTAATTGAAAAAACAAGAATATAGAAAACTCTTCCTGCTACAAAAGAGGGTTTTTCGGGTCTTTACTCAAGCTTATTGTTCACAGATATATATTGAGAAAAAGAAGAAAATCTTTATATTGAGATTTAATTGGAATTTCATATAATTTTATAAGAGTCACTAATTTATTGAGGGACAAAAAATGAGTTATAGACAAGTTGACGATCAACCTTACAATAAAAGCATTTTTATGACCACACACAATTCCTATAAGTGGTCATTAACACAACAATTAGATTATGGTATCCGAGGCTTCGAACTCGACATTCATGATAGCTGGACCTTATTTGAAAGAATAAAAAGATTTTTTACCTTGATAAAACTCTTCAGAGGTAAAGGAACCTTTAAGATCGGCCATTGGTTTCCTAGTCATGAAGTAAATCATAAAGCAGTTGGAAATCCACGTGGAAATAATCTAGAAAAATGGCTTGAAGTGATAAATGGATGGTCAAAAAGCCATCCAAACCATGCACCGATTACTGTGTTTTTGGATATTAAAAAAGACCTTCAAGATGGTAATAACCGTCCACATAAAAATTATGGGCTTATTCGATTCAACGAACAGATTCTAAAGGCATTTGAATTGAAGAAAGGATTAGAAAGTCATTGGAAAAGGTTTTACCCATATAGCGAATATTTAGAGCATTTTGGTTCCCCAGGAGAATCTTGGCCTACAATTGGCGAATTGAGAGGGAGAATTATCGTCGTTCTGATGAGCTTTCACATTTTTCCAGATATCATCGAACCCTTGAAACACTTAGTAGATATTTACGGACTTCCTCTAATGTACACTAGACAAACCTATCAGGTAGGGGAAATTGAGGGGCTTATAATCGAGCCTATATGTTTTGTAGCATTTAATCCAGATGATCGAGAGAAAGAGGGATTTTACCCATCGTTAGAGAGGGACTCAATGTTTGTTACAGCTTATTACCCTGATGAATTTCCTAGCTTTTGGAGTAAAGGAAAAATAGTAAGAACAGATTATAATCCGAAGCCAGATTGGCCAGCTTTTCCTCTTCATGTCAATTTTCCTGCAACTGATAAGTGGGATGATCCTGACTACAAAAACGTCACAGATAAATGGGTAATATAATTAATCTAGATGAAAAGAAGAAAAACTCGTAATTTAAAATTTGTTAGATTTTTGAGATCTATTTGGTTCATATCTTTCTTACATCTGTGTAAGCTTTGCCAACAATCCTTACATTATTTTATTCTGTATAATATTTCAAAGACATAATTAAAAAAGG
>CAZALJ010000388.1:0-2337 GCA_964485715.1 uncultured archaeon | reverse complement strand
ATAATGTCGTGTGGTTTACTCCAATATGATGGAGTTTATACATCTACTAATATTCCAAGAAAAAGAAATTAGAGATAATGGTGAATTTTCGTGCTTCTGTTGTTTCCATTTTAGGATCCAAGGTGAACCAAATTTCTGTTATTTCCGCTATCATAGTTCTTAAAACTATTAGATCACTACTGGAGTTATTATGATGAGATTTAAGATGCTAATAATTTTTCTAACAATCACTTTTATTGCACCTCGGATTTCTCGGAGTAACATAATTACCCTTGAAAATACCACGAAATCTAGCATTGAGGAAATATTGATTGATATCGAGCCAACTACAAAAGTACTCAAGAATGACGAAATTTATTTTGATATTCTCCAATATGATGAGCACCTCTCGAATTTAACTTTGTCAGTTAAATTAGATGAAGCTTTTTCGATGATAGAAGGGATTTTAACCGTTGATTATTATAACAACGATCCCCTTAGTATTGATCGCATTCCTTTCCACCTTTATCCCTTTGGTATGGAATACGAAACTCGTCAGGGTGAAATTAACGTTTTGAATGTCACTACCACTGGTTCTCCGAGTACTAATCTTATATATGAAGTTCTCTCTAATCAACAACTGATGTGGGTGAACCTTACTTCCCCTTTAGGATTTAATCAGAGTATCTCTTTTCGTATAACCTTCACTACGACGCTTCCTGATGGTCAAGACCGAGCTAATTCTTATGGCTTCAATAGTAATCAGTCACGTATTCACACTTGTACTGCTTTTTATCCCATTCCCTGTGTGTATGATGAGTATGATGGTTGGAATACTGATGCGTATCTTGAGATTGGTGACCCTTTTTACTTTGATATGGCTTATTATGATCTTGTCGTTGAAGTTCCTAATGGAATGATTGTTGCAGCAACAGGTGAATTACTTGATAGCACGAGCGATGGCGTTACTACGATTTATCATTATAATCCCCTTTATCCAGTTCGAGAAATGGTGTTTTCTGCTTCACGATATTTTCGAGTGGAATCTAAGATAGTTAATGGTGTAAATGTGTCGTGCTATTATTTACCACACAGCAGCTGGTTATGGGAAAAAAAGGCTCTTAATACTACAGTCAAATCTCTCATTCTTTTTAATAACTCTTTCGGTTCTTATCCTTACAGCACTTTCAATGTTGTAGAAGCATACGGGTTTTATGGTGGAATGGAATATCCATGCCAGGTACAGATATCTGAATCCATTGATGACCAACATCCTGAGGATTATGAATTCTTTCAAGAGCTTATTATTGCTCACGAAACAGCACATCAGTGGTGGTGCCAACTGGTTGGAAATGATCAGATTGATTGGGGGCATTTAGATGAGGGATTAACTTGTTGGTCTACTGACTACTATTTTGATTATTATAATCCTAGTTGGCATTATTTTGAATATTACTGGCCACTAGATATCGTAAGAACCTATTATAAAAACAATAACCAACCTAGTAAGATTAATCAATCGATTTACGATTTTCTTGGCACTAATATGAGTTACCGCTTTACTGCTTATACAAAATCACCATTAATCATGCAAAAACTTCGCTTAACTATTGGTCACGAGAATTACATAGCGGGATTAAGACATTTTTTTGAAAAATACAAGTTTAAGCTTGCTAGCTTTCCAGATCTTCAAAGATCCTTTGAAAAAGTAACTGGTGAATCCTTGAACTGGTTCTTCCTCCCTTGGTTTGACAATCCATACCTTCCTAAGTATAGCTTCAAGAGCGTGGATTTTGATCCTGACTGGGGATCCATGATTGTCACTGTTGAAGATCTCAACGAAGACAAGAACGATTATCCCTATTCCCAACAACTTTTCCTTCAGGTGATGGACATTCAACAATTAGAAGTCTTCCATCGTGAGCATGTCTGGATAAATGGTACAACAACTTTAAACTTCGAGTTGTCCGAAAAAGGAGATGCTGGGGTAGTACTTTTGGTATACGAATCCGATATTCTTGTTCAATTAACATCTATCGAAGAAACTGTTCTAGTTTACGATTTCTGGCCTAAATCTAACCTAGTAAAACAAGTTGAACTTTCAGTATATCTTATCTCTATATGTGTGATATTGGGTTATATTGTTTGGATTGTGAGAAGGAGAAAATCCCCAAAAAATGACAAAAAACTCAAGTAGGTTAATAGAATGAATGTACAAGTGAAGAATAAACAAACACAGAATATAAAATCATCTCCGCGTATCTCCGCGATTGATTTTGTCCGTGGATTGGTAATTATATTAATGGCTCTTGATCATGCGTCTACTTATTGGAATTCGGGTCGATTTTTTGGAGAATT
>CAZALJ010000387.1:0-2351 GCA_964485715.1 uncultured archaeon | reverse complement strand
TAACGCACCTCTGTGAGGCATTATGAAAAGCTTTGTATTATATTTGTTAATATCCATTTTAGTAACTTCATTTGATATCATTTTCTTGGTCATTCTAATCGAATTATTTCATTTATATTATCTATTCGCGGTAACAATCTCGTTTATTAGTGCTGTATTGCTCAAATTTTCCTTAAATAAAACTATAATCTTTTATTACCTAAAAGATCAATGGAGAAACCAATTATTGAGGTTTTTTATGGTATCCATAACATGTTTAATGATTACTAATATAATTATGTTTATAGGTGTTAGTATTCTTTTAATTAATTATCTTCCCATGAAAATGGTAGCAATTGTGGTAGTTTTGTTTTTTACTTTTACTTTTCATAACTTATTTTCATTTAAATCCATAACACTTCAAGAACTAATTACAAAAAAATCAAAAAACGAAAACTCTACACGGCAGAATCAAGTAGAGTAATTTTATAACTATATTTACTCACTTAAAGGGCCTTTTTTTTACTTCTCTCTTTTTCTCTGCCATAATTTTCTGAATAGAATTGAAATTCTTTTGTTACAAATTTCAGTATTTAATTAAGAGAGCTCGTTGCACGTAAGCGTATTTCATCAAGCATTTGCTAAAAAGTTTCGACTGAAACCAGGCTTAGCTCGTTTGGCTACCTTATTCAGACTGAAAGTAGAACTCCCAATCACACCAGGGCGGCAATTTCGCGTTTGCGAAATGCATAAGAATTAAAAAGCTGAGTTCGAAGAGTTGCTAGAAAGCTTGACGAGTAGTCTTCATTTTGAGTCAAATGCCGACAAAAGTCGGCTTTCCTTAAAGATCTTCCGGTCGCTCAAAATTCGAAATAGATAAAATTTGAAAATCAAGTCGAGTTAATATAACCTTTATTTTTTGAATTATCAAAAATTGTGAATTTTAATGATATAATGGTGATATCATTGGTTGAACTATCTGTAATAATTCCTGTTATGAATGAAGAGGAAAATGTTGAGCCTCTACACACAGAATTATCTGAAGTTCTTAATACTATGAAGATTTCATATGAAATCATCTATATTGACGATGGCTCAACTGATAAAACTGTCGAAATACTAAAAACGTTACAAAATATAGTGATAATTCAGTTGAACAAAAATTTTGGCCAGAGTGCTGCAATGAAAGCAGGTTTTGACCATGCTAACGGGAAATATATCGTTTCCATGGATGGAGATTTACAAAATGATCCTAAAAGTATAGTATTGATGTATGAAGAAATAAAAAAAGGAAATGTGGATGTTATTTGTGGTTGGCGATACAAACGAAAAGATAGATTACTTAAAAAGTTATTTTCTAAATTAGCCAATATTCTTCGACGTCGATTATTAGACACTAGAATACATGATTCGGGCTGTTCTTTAAGAATTTATTCAAAACAAGCTATCGATTCCATACCACTCCAAGGGGAGATGCATCGATATATTCCAGCTTTACTTAATACGAGTGGATATCGGATCGGAGAAATAAAAGTTAATCATCGAAGGAGAATGCATGGAAAGACAAAGTATGGATGGAGACGTTTAATAAGGGGGTTTGTTGACTTAATTCTTATTTCATTTTGGAATCGATTTTCCACAAGACCATTACACTTTTTTGGCCCTATCGGTCTTTTTTTAACCTTTATTGGAATGGTTTTATCAGGATATTTAGTAGTAGAACGACTATTACTCATTACAACATTAACTGATAGACCTCTCTTTCTTCTTGCATTAATTATAATGATTTTAGGAATTCAAATCTTTACTTTGGGTTTCATTGCTGAATACTTATCAAAAATTTCTTATCAATCCTCAGAATTCTCTCCATATGTCATTAAACAAGTGATTCGAACCGAAGATAATTGAAACTGTTTTTAAATTCAAAAAGGGCAAGCATGAGATTCAGACAATAGAAACCGTTAAACTAGAGACATCTCTAGTCTTTTTTGAATTGAGATACAAAGAACTAGCAAAGAGATCAAACTCCATTCACTCTTTTTTAAGATTTAATCCAATTCAATCTGCAGATAAATAATTTCACATCAATAAAAGATTATAAATCAAAATAACTTCATTTCAAACTATCTTTAGGATGAATGGATTTTACTAATGACAACAATACCTGAACTCATTAGTTCATGCGACTGTTCCCCCCATGATTATTCGCTAGGTACAAAGAAGTATACTAAAATCTTTAATTTTGACTGAAGAAGAGAAATCTTGGTGATAAATATAGACCCCCAGCTACAAGTTTTTGCAATAGAAGTCACTAAAAAGATCATCCCTGAAGTTGAGGGAATCGTTGAAGCCTACAAGAGGAACCCTGAGGA
>CAZALJ010000386.1:0-2356 GCA_964485715.1 uncultured archaeon | reverse complement strand
CTATTCTGGAACCTTCGGCTCAAATTTGTTCTTTATTTTGCGTAGGCTTGAACGAGTGGTTAACCAGAGACTTCAATTTATTGGTGCATCTGCAACTGTGGCTAATGCACAGAATTTTTCATCGAGACTGTTGAATCGGCCTGTCACTGTTATTGAATGTAAAAATGGAAGGCGTGGATGCTTACATTTCTTAATGATAGCTCCATTTGCGGGGATGTCTACTTTAGATAGTATGACAAATCTCATCAATAGTATCAAAAACAAAGGAAAAACCTTAGTTTTTCAAGATTCTCACCGTAATGTTGAACTATTATATCAAAAACTAGGGGGAGCCGCAAAAGGAATTGGAATCCATCGTGCAGGACTAGACAAGAAAATACGGGAGCAAATGGAGTTTGATTTTCGTGATGGAGTAATTAATCTGTTGCTTGCTACCCCAACACTCGAATTAGGAATTGATATTGGAGATCTAGATATTGTTGTAACACCTCCCATAGCCGTAAATAGAGCCATGCAAAGGATTGGAAGAGCAGGACGGAAAGGCCAAGAAGCCCTAGCTATCATCCTATTAAATGCTGAGGATCCGATTAGCTATTACTATTTTTTACATCCTGAACGGTATTATCAAGACGTCGAAGAAGTATTTTTTGATCCTCATAACCCTAATGTAACAGAACATCAATTACTTTGCACAGCACTAGATAATCCTATCGATGTGAGTGAATTTCCAGAGTATGCTACCGTCCTCGATAGATTGGTTTCTCAAAAGCTACTCCATCAAGTGGATAAGACTGTTTTAATGCCAACTACTGAGGGTCGGGAGCGAGCAAGAAAATTTTCGATTCGAGGTAGGAATCATGAGATTCAGATCAAAGTTCGTGGAGGACGACGAATTGGTAAACGAGCCATGCCGTTAGCTATGTTAGAATTATATCCAGGAGCCTTTTATTATGCTGGAGGCACCCGTTACAGGGTGGCTAGTTTTTATTTCAATGGAGCACGTGGTTTGGCCGAGCTAACAAAACCCAAGAGTGTTTGGGGACAAACATTTCCTCTATCTTCTATGAAACCTGAGATTTTAGAATTACATACTCATCATAATGTTTTCGGGCTTGAAGTTGCGTATGTTGAAACCAAAGTCCTGCAGACAGTATTTGGTTATACCCTTGAGTCACCTAATGGTACTTCCACTCACAAACTTCGAGATCCTCTTTACTATTCCTCGCGTTCAAAGGGACTTCTTTTCCGAGCGCCACCTCTTCCCACGGATATGTTCATTGAAGACCGTGGAACAAGGATCGCAGCTTTGCATGCTTTGGTTCACGTAATCTTGCATGCTAGCCTTCCATTTATAGGAGGTCAGCTCAGTGAAATAGGAGGATTAACCTTGATACCCCAGGGATATGTATTACTGTTTGACCAAGCAACAGGTTCAGGTGTTTGTGCTATGCTTTTAGATCACCTGTCAGATTTATTTCATCGTGCATTTGACATATTAAAGTGTGATTGTAAAGATCCACGAGGTTGTCCTAGATGCACCTTCTTACCTCGTTGCAGCCATAATAATGCCAAATTAGACAAATTCGGTGCCCGTTCTCTTCTTAGTTGCATTCTAGATGGAAAGGAAGTTTCATTGGGAGATAATTATTATCAATTCGCTCAGATTTTCCACTAGGGAACAGCTTTTGCATTTAATGAAATACTAGACTGAAAACTACCAATTATTCCAATTTTAAGTATAAATACTCTAAACCACTATCACTCACTGAATGATATCATTCGGTGGTTTTACGATAAAATGCTCAATCGAAGTTTTCTAACCGCCATTATAGGTTTTCTTGTCGGTTGTTTAGCATATTTTACTATTGAGGCAAGCATCATTATTGTACTAATCATGGGCGGTGTTGGATACTTTCTCGGACTTATTTTAGACAATGCGGATATTAAACACCAGCTGGAGACCTTTCATTTTTCTAGTATCCCTGCTACTCAAGAGATATTTCAGTCAGATGATATTCCAGAAGCCTTAATCATCTATTCCCCAAAAGAAAACCTCACAACTGTATCGATCGATTTCCGGGTTGAAACCAAACCTCAAGACTTCCGTCTTTCGGTTTTAAAAAACCTTCATGAGCACCAGTTTCGAGTATTGGAAGATACTCATAAAACGATCTTTAGTCTTACTTTAGACTATCCAGACTGTAATTATTCTAAGCTATTATCATCAATTAATCAGAAAAAGGAATTTCACTTTGATATCCACGAACGAAGCCTTGACTTTCAAAATGCTGTTCAGAAAATAGTACCAGGGTTAATTCTTTCTCAAGTATCTTACCCAGATCTTTATGGAGAAGAA
>CAZALJ010000385.1:0-2375 GCA_964485715.1 uncultured archaeon | reverse complement strand
GACAATATGTCATATGAAGGGTTATACGAAGCTAACAATAAAAGGAACGGTACTGTGATAATTAACGCAAGTATGATAATGGGCCAAGCGAAACGAATACTAAATCTAGCAAACTTTCCCCAAATAGTCCTCTTCATTTTTGTTGTTGTTTGTTTTTCCTCAAGTATTTCATTTTCTTTCTTTTGTGTTTCAATAACGGATATTTTTCTAGGCCAAGTGATTTTCTCACCAAACACATAAAGAAGCGAGGGGAGTAATGTAAAAGCAGACAACAAACCACATATTATTGCTATAATCGCACCTAATCCAATACTCTGAATTAACTCTATATTTGGAATCATTAACGCTCCAAAACCCATTATTACAACTAAACCAGATGAGAAAATTGCTCTTCCACTCATAGTAACCGAAGTTATGACCGCTTCTTCTTTGGTCTTTCCTTCTCGTAACTCATCTAGAAATCGTGTTAGAATAAAGATAGAGTAGTCAACTCCGACACCTAATCCTAATACAGTTACAATAACTGGAGCAAATGTACCAATTACTATAAAATTACCTAGGAAATATAATACTGTATTTGCTAAGAGAAGAGCAGGTACCATTGTTACTAATGGAACCGTGGGAGCTACTAATGACCGAAGAACAATAAACAAAATGATAATAACTAATGCTATTGTTAAAAAATCCATGCGTTCACGATCTGTTTCTGATGATTCTAAGCTATCATAAGAGATGGCAAGAGAACCAGTAATCTTTGTATCTGTATTAGACCCCCACCAAAGCATAATAGGCATACCCTTAATATAATCCCTTAAATCTTGAATAAACTCAAATAAATCACTTTGTTCTCCGAAACCAAGTTCAGAAAAACCAGTACTTGAAACTTCTAATTGAACAATGATCATGGCTATTGTATCATCGTCATAAAACATTTGCGACCAAAAATTGTCCCAGATTTCCGATTGGTTGGGATAAGTCATGATTAATCCAGGAAACATAACAAAAGGAGAAATTATTTTATTAAATTGTCCAATACCACGCTCGGAAACAGATTCATTGATATAGACACTTAACAACAAACCGTACAGAAAATTGTAGTTTGCTGCTGCACGTATTGCATTAAAGAAATCATCAGTTGTTTTGTTTGATGCTTGAATAGTGTTATTGAACAGAGTAGCGTCGAAAGAAAACCCAGTTTCTGATTTTAATACTGCAATTAACGACTCGTTCGTCGGGGGGTATTCTTTCTCAAGAATTTTTATTGCTTTATCAGAATCAGATCCAGCAGGAACGAAACTCCACTCAGTGCTCATAGTTTCCATTACTCTGGAAGAGAAAACTGTTGTAATAGGCATAATAATGATGACCCATACTAAAATAATAATCCACGCTACTTTGATCTCTTTATCCTTGAAAGTAAACGAAGAAATGATTGATTTCCCTAATCGGAGGAATATTGGCATGTCTGTGAACCTCAAACGGCTGAAATTAGTTTTGTGTTTAAAGTGAATTGATTCACTTAATTATTATTTAATATATGCAAACGAATAATGCAAAATTCATTTAAAAGGATTTCAGAAATATGTAGACTATAATCTATCCATATTTTAACTTTTTACAAATAGTTGGTTGATATTACGCTGATTTGATTAATTTTTGCGAAATCTTAAATTTACTCTGCAATTTTTTCTTTTATAATATACATATTTTACACAAAAACAATGTTTAGCCTTTTCAAAAGCATCTTTTTCTTTTGTCTGAAAAATAACTCAATAATAACCTCTCGTATTATCGTTACTTGAAATATTGCATTAGATTTTTAAAAAAATTAAATTATTACTTCTTCTTGGTTGCTAGTTAAGGAATAATAATTAGTGAATTTAATATGTCATTAGCATTTTCTTGGAGAAACGTAACCCGTCATAAACTTCGCACCTTCCTGATTATTACTGCGATAACCGTCTCTGTTGCACTAGAAACTGGAATAGCTATTACCATTGATTCAATTTACCAAGATTTTATTGAAAATCATAGAGGGAATAATTTCACAGATATTACTGTTCATCCAAAATCTAATTCTACAGTTGAAGATATGAAAAACTTAGCTGAGGATTTAGGATCTGTAAAAAGGGTAGAAAAGGTCTCTCCCGTTGTGATTTTTCCTGTTTTAAAGAATTCTTCGGGTTTAGAAAATATCACAAATAATATTATTCTCTATGGTCTGGAAACTGATTCTCATCCTGACTATCCCTCTCTAGCAGCAGCAGATGATGGAAATTATCCATTAGAACCTCCTGAAGTAATAATTTCAATGAATATTGCTAGTGAACTTAATACATATGAAAGTGGAAAACTTTACATACCTGAGATCGAGC
>CAZALJ010000384.1:0-2375 GCA_964485715.1 uncultured archaeon | reverse complement strand
AATACACGGTAGAAGGCCGCACTCCATTTTGGGCAAGTATAGACACCGTGGAGTACGTGGAGGGATTGTTAAAAAGAATGGACAACACTGTTTTATTGGTTAAAACTGACGCTGAATTCGAGCGGAGACTAAGGGAAATCAAGAAAAAATTCCCGATGCCAGTAGTGTTCTGGCTTAATGAATTCATGCCAACAGATTCGGGCAAAGATGGTTTCACTGTTAGAGTTATAGAAAAGGTAGGGCTTCCTCATACAGGATCAAGTTCTAAGGCATTAAGTCTTGGTCTCGATAAAGAGGCAGCAAAAGATGTTTTTAGGATACTGGGTTTGCCAACTCCCGAATCCTATGTTGTTTATTCTGATGATTATTCACCAATCTACCAAAATCAATGGGACTGCTATGTTATAATAAAGCCATTGCTTCAAGGAAACAGCAGGGGGATGGATGAGTTTTCTGTTGTTTGCGCCGAGGATTCTGCATCAATAAGAGAAAGGGTTGAACGAATTCACTGCGAATTTGATGAACCAGTCCTCATAGAAAAGTACATCGGAGGGGAGAACGCGAAAGAACTCACAGTGCCGATGTTCATTAATCACTCCGGAAGAATGGCCGAACTGCCAATAACAGAGATTGATTTATCCAAAATCCCTGTGGCACAGGGGAAGTTTCGGTTTTTAACTCATGAAATAAAAGATGAAAAATACTATCTCAAGATACCAGCAGAACTTCCCCCAGAAATCATCAGAAGGATATATTCTGATATCAGAAGAATTATCAAAGAAATTGATTGCAGAGACATGACCAGAGTTGATATTAGATTTGATAATTCTGGTATGTACTATATTGAAGTGAATGTTACCCCAGGGAAGAACAAGTTCAGTTACTTAACAGAATCTGCATATTCTCTTGGGTTGAGCTATCGAGAGATAATCGCTTTTATCCCTTATCAAGCCATGCTTAAATACAAGTTAAAACCGCCAAGAAAGCTGGAAGAACTAGTAAAACCTATTATGGCATTGTTTAATACTCCAGTTTAATAATACTCAAATTGACTTCTCTCTTGGGAATAAAAATTCCACGATGAGGCAAGTAAATTGTGTAAGAGCAATAGAATTGGTAGTAAAAATCTGAAAGGTCTAGAATTTATGACGAAAAATATCTTAAAGTATATTGATAAATTAAGTGAAATATATGATGTATTATTGCGACATTAAATGGTCTTAAGTATTTTCATCTTTTCTTCTTTAATTTGGTGATTCGAGCCCCCAACTGAGTAACAGTCTCTTTAATGGCTGTTTCAATGATAGTCTCAGGGATTTCCTGATCACACTTCACATCTAATTTGATTTCCATAGAAATCTTAGCTTTTTTCGATTCTAATGGAACGAGAACTCCACGATAAAAGGCTGGTAGCGATTTTGATTCAAGATCTTGAACCTCAAGAGACAATGAATAGAACTCTTGAGGTTTGATTTGAGTTTCTGGGGTTGATTTGAATAATAAATCAGAAGGAGAAGTTTTATCACGCTCTTCTGGCATAATTATTTCCTTTATTTCTGGATTAATAGATATTTGTCTTTCAATTGTTTTCGCAATTTCCTTACTAAGGAGAAATTCTTTTGATGAGAAGGTGACCTGTACTGGGGTAATTTTAACTGAAAAGAAGAATGAATCCGTTTGTATCTTATTATTATATAATTCAGCAATTCCAAAAGCTCCTTCTTCGACTCCCCAGCAAATAGATTGTTGAATTACCTCCGCTGATTCAATCTTAAACAAGTCGGGATTTAAGTAGAATTGTTCAAGTACCTGTTGGGTCGAAATACATTGGTTTGAGCAGGAAAACAATTCATCTAACTTTTGATAATGGAGCCTCGAAACAATGAATTCACGAGCAAGTAATTCACGGTGATACCATTTTGTAAGCGATTCATATTCAATTTGAGGTAGTCCTAGTGAAAATGTGCTAGAACCATCATAGAGAATCGAATAGGTTTTTCTGATGCTGAAAGACAATGAATCACTAATTCTTTTTTGCCTTTGATTGATCTCTGAAATATAATCAGGGTATTTTGTCCTGCCAATTCTAGTGATTTTTGTTTGTAATTCATTTAACGCGAGTTTTGTCTGTACAAGATCTTGTAAGTCATTCAGATGAGAAAGGTTTGGTAAAGCGAAAATTATTGTGTTCTTATTTTGACGAAAAGTGTCTCCTTTTTTATCCATCCAATCTTCTAATGATTTGTTAGGAGTAGAGGGATGAGCCAATACAACCTTTAGCTGTCGATCATCAGGAATTTCATCAGAAGATTTAGGCCATATAATTGTACTTAATTCTTTACCTAAATGCTTTTTGACCTCTTTTTTAATTTCTT
>CAZALJ010000383.1:0-2383 GCA_964485715.1 uncultured archaeon | reverse complement strand
CTGACGTGGTTACAAGAGACAATCCATCCCCAAGTAATTGCTGCAGAAGTCGTATTTGATACACCGACCACAGATGAACGTATTCAATTCTTCCAGAGCAAAGGATTTATTGAAAAAGAACATCTTTATGTAAATAGTGTTGACTTAGATCTTACTGAAGTTAGTAAATGGGAGATGAACAACGAAATTGCCTCGTTTACTTGCAGAACAGGTACAATAGAAGATCTTGACCAATTAGTTGAAGTCTGTCATGCAGATAATTATATGCGTGATGTGTTTCCAAGTGTAGAGGAGGCAAAATATTTCATTGAAAACGATTTTCTCAAAGATAGTCACAATAAATTAATTATTAAGGACAATCAGGTAGTTTCTGCAGGTATTCCTAATCGAAGAAAAGTAAAAAGAGGGAAAAAACCTGAAAAAGAGATAGTTTCTTTATCATCAGCTACACGATTAGAGCAACCGCAAGCTTGGAAACGATTACTGATTGAAATTGCTAAAGAATGTCTTAGAAGTGGTTGGGAGAATCTTCCCTTAAGAATTGGTTGTCTATTTTTCGGGTATTCTATGAATGCAATCTTCCTAGCAGAATTACAAGAAGAAATTGAAGATATTGCGGTACTTTTTGCCTATACGAAGAGTTAATGGACTGTATTTATCCTCAGGATACCTCATAAAAACGATAAATGGAGAGAAAAAGAATAGTGAAAGTTGGGCTACATATAGGACAATTTGATTGGCCTGGAAGTCCAAATAACATTGGTGAAAAATTAGAAGCAATCGCAAAAACTGCTGAAGATAATAGATTTTACAGCTTATGGGTTATGGATCATCTTTTCCAGTTAGGAACCCAGTATGGCATTATACACGGTCCAGTCGAAGCTCCAATGCTGGAAGGATATAGTACAATCGCTTATTTAGCTGCCTTAACTCAGAAAATAAAAATTGGTCTTGCAGTAACTTGTAATTTCTTTCGACATCCAGGGTTACTAGTTAAAATAGTTTCAACCATTGATGTTTTGTCAAAAGGCCGTACTTATCTCGGTATTGGTGCTGGTTGGTTTGACCATGAAGCCAAAGGACTAGGTATCCCTTTTCCCTCCTTAGCTGAACGGTTCAAACGTCTTGAAGAAACTCTACAAATTGTTAAACAGATGTGGAACGGGAACACTGATCCATATGAGGGAAATTATTACAGACTCTCAGAACCAATTAATAGCCCCCAGCCATTGAGTACTCCTCATCCTCCTATTATGATTGGTGGAGCTGGGGAGAAAAAGACATTGAGGCTTGTAGCTAAGTATGCAGATGCTTGCAATATTGTCGTTGGATCACCCGATGAAGAGTTTGGATTACTGAACATAAGCTACGATGAAGAAATTAATTACCTTCAAAGAAAAATTAATGTTTTAAAAAAGCATTGTAAAGACATAGGACGTCCTTATGACGAAATTGAAAAAACTGTAGCAACTTATATTAAAGTAACCTCTGCTTCTATGAGTACTGATGAAATTATTACTTTTTGTGGTAAATTAGCAGATTTAGGCTTTCAACATGTCATTTTTAATATCCCAAATGTCCATGAGATTACCCCCCTCAACTTACTGGGAAAAGAAGTCATCCCAACATTATGAAAACTCAAGTAAAAAAATTCTTGGAGTTAAGATTAGTGCTAAACTTGATTAAGTAGAAATAGATTGCAATGAATGGAATTAATTGAAAACAGCGAACAAGAAAGTGAGCTGAGATGGAGAATATGTATTATGAAAATATTGATAGGAATCCCTCTCTATAACGAACAAGCATACATTTCTGAGTGCATTCATACCCTTTATGAACTTCTAGCCGCAGAATGTTCAGAATATGAGATAACAGTATTGCTAGTGGATGATGGGAGTACAGATCAATCCCGAGAAATTTATCAAAAATTATCAAAACAATATCCATTCAAATATATTAGACATAGAGACGGGCCCCGCGGGTATGGAAATACGATTCTGACACTATTTCAGCTGATAAAACTGAAATATGATATTTTGATTACATTTGATGCGGATCTACAACATGCCCCTTTTAGTATTAAGGAGATCTTAGATCTTCTTAATTCTAATTCTGACATCGATCTAGTTTCCACGAGTCGCTATCTCTCATATCGTTTTTGGCGTCAGAATACAAAAGTTCCAATTGATCGTTATGTCATAAATATGCTAATTACAAGAACAATCAATGAATGCTTTAATCTGGAAATAACAGATGCCTTCTGTGGTTTAAAAGGTTATAGAGCAAAATGCCTTCCAAATAATCTTGATCATGCAGGATATGCGTTTCCTTTAGTCTTTTGGCAATACGTCTCACAAACAGGTCTTAAACTTAGGGAGATTGA
>CAZALJ010000382.1:0-2386 GCA_964485715.1 uncultured archaeon | reverse complement strand
TTAGAGTGGAACTTTCGATTCTTTTCCCAAATGCGTCAAAGAAAAGAGATGGGAGATTGTTTTGAACTTGTTTCTATAATCTGTGGATTGAAAAGATGATTGAATGTTTACCGTTCCTTTGTCTATATTTGTCCATGAATTCATTAGCTGCTAGCACCCTTCTCAAATCTTCTAGCTAGCTGCGATTTTTTCGAGTGAAAAACTTTGATAAAAATATCTTAAAGGTATGTATAAATCCTCACCAAGCACTTAAGTTCTGTATTAGTCGTAAGAGTGATGGCTGGCTTCAATAGCCAATATTTTAAAATAATTTGTAGGAATCCAATAGCAGTTCATTACATTTTGTCTTCAAAGCCATTGTGTTGCATGTGTTTAAACACAATACGGAAGTAAATCGTTTAAATGAAAAACTAGACATAGAGTGAGAGTACACATACACTGTTATCCAAGAAATTGATACTGGGTTCAATATGGTCAAAAAACCCTAAACGTTTAACCAAAGTGTTTTTAAGAAGATACTTTTTGTAAATTATAGAAATGTCGTCACACATGTACTTTTAATGACGACATTAAGAGTAAGTTGGGGTTACGGAAAATACTTATTATTAGCTCATTAATTAATTCTCTTAGCAAAAAGTAAGATGAAGAATTTCTTTTCTATATGCCAGAGATGGATTTGTTTTTCAGAAGGATACGTTTGGCGATCTTTTCCAGATGATAGAAATGAAAAAACGGAAAAATCAGAGAATAATAGAATTTGGTGATTTTCAAACCCCAGATGAGTTAGCAACAAAGATCGTCAATCATTTAAAACAACTAGGTATTTTACCTGCTTCTATCATTGAGCCCACTTGTGGAACTGGCTCATTTATCCTCGCATCTCTAAACACATATTCAGATGCTAATATCCTCGGATTTGATATCAATTCTAGTTACTTAAATATACTTTTAGAGGAATTAAAACAGAGAGACGTCTCAAAAAGTGTAAAACTTCAACAAGCGGACTTTTTCAAGGTAGATTGGTCAAAACAAATTAAGGAACTTCCTAAGCCCGTTTTAGTATTAGGGAACCCTCCTTGGGTCACATCTTCGGAAATTGGCACGTTGCGGGGAACTAATGTCCCTGTAAAGAATAATATCTATAGTTATCAAGGTTTAGACGCTGTGACTGGTAAAAGTAATTTTGACATTTCAGAATGGATGATCATAGAACTTCTTAAAGCTCTAGATGGACACTCAGGGACTCTTGCAATGCTTTGTAAGGTTGGTGTTGCACGCAAAGTGTTGATGTACGCCAAAAAGGGAGAGATAGCTGTATTCTCTTCAAAAATGTATCTTATCGATGCTAAAGAATATTTTGGTGCCTCAGTTGAAGCATGCTTGTTCATCTGCAACCTAAAACCTGATTCCCACAGATATTATTGTCAAGTTTATCAGAACTTTGATTCAAACAGTCCAATCCAGGAAATTGGATATGTAGATGAAAAACTGGTAACGAATATACCATTATATGAAAAATGGAAACATTTACTAGGGAAAAGTACTTACGTTTGGCGTTCAGGAATCAAGCATGATTGTGTAAAAGTGATGGAACTAAGAAAGAAAGAGAACTGGTTTCTTAATGGATTTGGGGAAATTGTTTCTATCGAAGACGATTACCTTTATCCCATGCTTAAAAGCTCCGACCTAGCAAATAATCGAATCAACGATATTGAACGATGGATGATTGTCACGCAAAAGTCTATTGGAGAAGACACATCCACGATCCAACAGAAGGGCCCCTTAACATGGAAATATTTGGAGAAATATGCTCATCTTCTTGATAGTCGAGCAAGCAGCATATATCAGAATCGTCCTCAATATTCAGTATTTGGTGTTGGTAGCTATACATTTTCTCCTTGGAAGGTAGCAATTTCTGGTTTTTACAAAGAGTTGAAATTCAGATTAATCGAACCGTTTGAAAAAAAACCTGTTGTTTTTGATGATACCTGTTATTTCATTTCCGCGAAATCTTTAGCAGAAGCAGCAATACTTCATTCTTTAATGGATCATCCAATTACACAGGAATTTTATCATTCTTTCATCTATTGGGACGCTAAGAGACCAATTACAAAGGAAATTTTGCAACAACTTGATTTGAAAAAATTATTTGCTGAGATTGGTTATTCTACTTTTCAAGGTATAATCCAAGATAAATATGAGAATATAAAGAGTGATGTACTCTCTTCTACTCTGAAGCATTTTAGTTAATCGTCCTCCGAATTTAACAAAAATGGCTCAAAACTTTCACCACTTAGGTGTTAGAATAATGTCGTGTGGTTTACTCCAATACGATGGAGTTTATACATCTACTAATATTCCAAGAAAAAGAAATTAGAGATAATGG
>CAZALJ010000381.1:0-2387 GCA_964485715.1 uncultured archaeon | reverse complement strand
TACACCTTTCAGATCCCAGGATCTATCAGGCTTATAATCTCCTCTAGCTATAGCTCGGGTTCCCATAAACACATTAAAAGCTTGCCCTCTTGTGCCCCTTGAAATGATGCTCGACAATTGATCATAATAGTCCCTAATCCACCTCTCCATCACTGTCTGTCTCACACCTAAATCTCTATAATGGAGGACAAAGTTTCTGGTTCTACCAGTTCGTCTAAGATGTGATCTTCTCCTCATAGGCCTTTATTTTCTTTCTAAAAATAGAAATTGATGCCTCTTAGTGATCCCTTGGTCTCTGATGCCATGCTTTTCCCCCTCTCCCACATGCTCATAAATGAGATCGATAGGTATGAAATAATCTGTGGCATATTTTCTTAACTCCAGGCCCATATCACATAAGCGCGTCGATCCTAAATGCATTACACAAAGTCCCTTTGGAGGTAAAAGTCTGTAAAAAATCTCAAAGATTTTCTTATAAATAGCAAGCCCCTTAGATTGGATTACCTCCAAAAAATCGTTCTTCTTTAGGTTAAAATCTTCTTGTTCCCAACCACAGAACCAAGACCTTATCCAATTACTGGTATGGAAACGGGTGCTCTCAAAAAATGGAGGAGAAGTGATAATAGCATCAATCTCAAGATTCTCGAGTTCCTCCTCAATATCAAAGATAGATTTGTTGAATGACAGGCCTTCAATAAAACTTCTAGGATAGTTGAAGTTCAGCATTCTAGCCACTTTCTCATTGAGTTTTTTCATGAGCGATTTATATACAAAAGGCCCCGTGGGTGCAAATGGGGTAATTCCGTGCGATCTTCGACTAAGAGCGTAGGGTCTATTCCCGTGTAGAATATGCAAAAGACTGGCTAACACCAGGGCATGGGAGGAATCCTTGGGAGGGTTTTCCTGATAATATTTCCGTGCCGTTAAAATTTCTCTAAATGTTAATTGATGATAGTATTCTTTAATATCTCGGTTAATTCTGAGCTCCACACTTTGAGCTTCGTGTTCACTTACCAATCGTCGTTCTATATATCTTTCCAATTTTCTTAATTCAGAGGTAACTTCTTGCCGTTCAATTTTCCCTACCTTAGCCATAGCATTGTAATACGCAACTTCACTTATGTCGTTCGAAATACCCCTTCTTCCTTGCAAACAAGTTTCAAACGGAATAGTTCCTACTCCTCCGAATGGATCTAAAATGGTTTGCTTTTCTCGCGTAAAGTATTTAACTAAAAAATGGGCAATAGCTGGTTTTAGTTTGCTTTGATAAGAACACAATGAATGTAAAGAGTGGCCCCAATTACGCTTAGAATATGGATAGACCTGATATGGTAAGGTGGAAGCGAATTTCTTAATCCTTGTAGTCAATGCATAAGGGACCTCCTCCTCGATTCTTCCTATCTTTACAGCAGGTTTTCTAAAAACAAGCAAGTTTTCTTTCAGGAGCGATTTATCGTACGACCTTCTTGTTCTTATCAAATGTTCTTCTTTAAATTCAAGGCCTACCATTTCTTGGGCGATCAGCTTCAGCAGTTGATCCGTGGGAACGTGGACTCCACAAAACTTTGAGTCTCCGATATCCAAAAATAGATAACCGCCACTGCGAAGTGCCCGAGATATTTGGTTAAGGCTCTGGTACATATCTGAAAAATAATACCTGATCATCTTTGGTATCCGAGAGTCATAAGCTACACCATCTAGCCTTTTGGCTACTGGTTCTACAGACTCAATGGGAATAAGATCACCTCTTGACTTACTAATATCGTTTATTCCAGCAGGAATGGATACCTCTCTGAATTTTCTTAGTTCATGTTCGTGTTTCATAAAATCGAGAATCCAAAGCTCTAACTTTGTATTTCTAAAATAATTAGTTCCGTTTAGGTAAGGAGGAGAGGTAATCGTAATATCCGCTATTTCTCCCAAGTTACGAATTGGCTTCCTCGCATCTTCAGAAATAAGCTTCATTTTTCCAAGAAGGGAAACGCTGTCGATATTCTTGATATCGTTGCAAATAGACAGGAATTTATCTTGAAACACCTCAAATACTCTATAATTTGATTTACTCTCCTCTTTTTTTGTCTTGTACCTTAGGTCGGTAGCTCGTTTTGCATGAGATACAGAAACCAGAATAGACGCCAATGCCAAAAGCAATATTTTGGCAACATCAGGATTACTGTTTTTGACAGACTCTATTAAGCGTTTAAGATGGGCTATTTTCGAAAGGACCACATCATCAAAATATCTTCTGTGAGAAAAGCAATCTGATATAGTGTCAGAAACGTTGATATTTTCACTAAATCTGTCGTCATCAAGTGCGGCCAGTGAATCAATCAAATCCTCAAATATCTTTCTTTTGTCTCTAAAATTCATAGCAGTTCTTCTTACTA
>CAZALJ010000380.1:0-2387 GCA_964485715.1 uncultured archaeon | reverse complement strand
GTATAGCAGCTAGTCAACAACATGAATATTGCCCTCATGGCAGCGCTTGTCGTTATTAAGAGTTTTATTGTATTTCAGAGGGAACTACTTCGCACAAAGAAGATGAAACATTAAGACATAGAAAAAAAAGAAAAAAAGTAGCTTCTATGCTGAAGCTACAGTGTAACTCAATTTGCCTCCAGTGAGGACAATCTGGCGCTCTCGTTCAGATAGATCGTACGAAGCTTCGATGTCAAAGTTTTGAGTCACGTTACGCACAGTTATGGTTCCAGTACCTTCTTCTAGGGCTGTTCGTACGCTTTTGATTTCCAATACGTCATTGTCATTTATTTTATCATAATCAGCACTGTTAGTAAAGGTTAGAGGTAAGATTCCAAAATTTACGAGATTGTCTCTATGAATTCGCGCAAAAGACTTAGTAAGTACAAACTTAATCCCAAGATACATTGGAGCTAATGCTGCATGTTCCCTACTCGAACCTTGTCCATAGTTATCTCCACCAATAATTAGACCACCACCAACTTGCTTGCTTTCTAATGCTCTTTCAGGAAAGGTAGGATCAACCTGTTCGAAAACATGTTCACTGATCTTAGGAAGGTTCGATCTTAATGGAAGTATTTCAGCTCCTGCAGGCATTATATGATCAGTAGTTATATTATCCTCTACTTTAATGAGAACCTTGGTTCCTGTAATGTCGTCAGGTATAGGTTGAAATTCAGGTAATGGTGCTATATTTGGTCCTCTTATAATCTCAACCTCTTCAGGTTTGTCAGCAGGTTCTAGAATCAAAGAGTCGTCAATTTCAATAGATGAAGGCATTTCTATCTTGGGGTAGTCTCCTAATTTATTGGGATCCGTGAATTCTCCAAATACAGCTGCTGCAACAGCAACCTCGGGACTAACTAGATAAGCTTCAGCACTTTTTGTCCCACTTCGGCCAAGAAAGTTTCTGTTAAATGTACGGACTGTAGTAGCTCCTGTTTTTGGTGCAAATCCCATTCCAATGCATGGGCCACAAGCTGTTTCCAAAAGTCGAGCACCAGCCGAGATCATGTCAGTTAATCCGCCAGTTTTAGACAAATGCATAAGTACTTGCCGAGATCCAGGTGAAATACCTAAAACTGTGTTTTGGTGAATTTTACGACCTTTTAAGAGAGCTGCAACTGACAACATATCCTTCAACGAGCTATTAGTACAAGATCCAATTGCAACCTGATCGACTTTCGTGCCGTAGAGTTCTGAAAGGGGGACAACATTGCCAGGGCTATGTGGTTTTGCAACTAGCGGTTCTAATTCCGAAAGATTAATTTCAATAATTTCATTGAAGTCTTCATCAGCTCCTTCAGGAAGTTCCATCCATTGATTCTCTCTTTCCTGAAGTTTAAGAAACTCCTTTGTTATCTCATCCGAGGGAAATATTGAGGTTGTAGCTCCTGTTTCAGCACCCATATTCGTGATTGTTGCTCTTTCAGGGACAGTCAGTGTTTTTACTCCTGGTCCAAAGTATTCTAGAATTTTACCTACTCCGCCTTTGACACCAATTCTTCGTAATACTTCTAAAATGACATCCTTAGCTGAAACATAGTCAGGTAATTTGCCAGTAAGTTTTACTCCTACAATCTCAGGTGTTTTGAGATAGAAAGGACCACCTCCCATGGCTACTGCAACATCAAGTCCTCCAGCACCAATAGCGATCGCTCCCATACCTCCTGCAGTGGGAGTATGCGAGTCAGATCCAATCAATGTTTTATTCGGTCTGGAAAAACGTTCGAGAAAAACTTGATGAATTATACCATTACCAGGTCGTGAAAACTTAATCCCATATTTCGCAGCAACACTTTGCAAATACCGATGATCATCAGGATTTTTAAAGTCTGTTTGTAAGGTATTATGGTCCACAACAGACACAGACAATTCAGTTTTTGCTTTGTCAAGTCCCATTGCCTCAAATTGTAAGTAGGCCATAGTTCCAGTCGCATCTTGTGTGACTGTCTGATCGATTCGAATGCCAATTTCTTCTCTAGCTTCAAATTTTCCCTCAACAATATGTTCTTCTAATATTTTCTTCGCGATTGATACCATTATACATACCCTTCTAGGCATTTGTTCTTCCAATTAACATGATTTGACAAATTCTTTTGTTTTTTAAAATTTTTTTACTCTTGCTTCAGCAGATAGTGCAAGATTTCATGAGTGTTTCATAGATTTTAGAGGAGAGTCACTGATAGAAGAAAACAAAAGTCTCTGAACTTAATATCTTTTTTATTAGTAGAATCTTGCTAAAGGTTTTTAAAAAACTCTTACAAAACGTCCATGATCAAGAAAGGTGGATTAAACACCATGAGTAGACAAGAAAGAATCGAATTTTATAAGGAACAAGTTGAGTT
>CAZALJ010000379.1:0-2396 GCA_964485715.1 uncultured archaeon | reverse complement strand
TGCAACCTCCCTATAGTATCGCTCAAAGAGGATCTGAACCGATTGTTGAGAAGATATTACGAACTATTCCTGGATTTCGATCATTAGTCTCGCGTATCCCTCTTCGTACCGTGTTTATGAAAGGTAACCGTCGGAGGACAATTTCAACAGTATCAGCGATTGCTATTTCGATGATTATTCTTGTAGGAAGTTGGGGTTTATTCTATAATATGATGGATCAAGTTCATCGTAATTATTACATATATCAAAAATTTGATGTGAATTTCATAACTACTGATATTATTTCAGAATCCGATGCCATAGAATGGATTGAAAACAATATAGATGACATTGATATTGTAGAAGGTTACATTTATACTGAGGTCTGGGTTTCAACAGATGAGATTGAGGATAACAACGATGAAGCATTACGTTTTGAATTACAAGCATTTCATCAGGATACAGTGCTTCGTGAGTATGGGATTGGTGCTGGAGAAGAACAGTTTTCCTCAAATGAATGCTTAATTGGAAAAATTGCTGCAAATGAACTGGACATCAACGTGGGAGATACGATTAATATAAGTTCAACTGGATGGAGAGAAGTAGAAGTTACTGGAATCGTTCAAGAGCTGATGGATACTTCCATTATCTGGACTGTTGAGGCGATTCAGAGTAATGAAAACCTTCTTGGGTTCGCTGATGATTATGTTAATGGGGTCGCATTTACATTTAAGGAGAATGCTGATCCTGAAGAAATTAAGGAAGAAATCCTTGAACAATTTCAAACTGATACGTATACAGTAGCAGTCTATAATTCTAATAAAGAAGCTTATGAGAGTGTTGAGCGATTACTTGAGACAATGATGGGATTATTATTTGCTTTTATTGCATTTGGAATCTTGCTCTTAAGTCTGTTTACATTTTCAGCAATGAGTCTTGCAATGATGGATCGTGAATTAGAATTCCTAGCTTTGAAAGCCCAAGGTATCCAACGTCATAAGATTTTGTGGATAATTACCTTAGAAAATCTTATCTATGGATTGTTTGGCTTTATTGTTGGTATACCGATATGTTTGGGATCTATGAGATGGGCTTTTGATTATATAATGCCAGATTTCTATATTCCTGTTAATCTCCCACTAGAAATATGGTCTGTCGTAGCAGGGATTATTTCCTTTAGCGTATTCCTCTCGTCAATACTTATTGCATGGAAGGTTTTAAGAACATCAATGCCCGATTTTCTCAGGAATCGAATGATCTCATAATAGGAAGATTCCTATGTATCTATCCAGATCACCCGACATCATTTATAAAGAGGCTATACGCGGAATAATCCACTACTAGGACAAACCTGTACATAACAGGAAAAAGTTTATTTTTCAAAGTCTTTGATAACCTTTCTGACCTCTTTTAAGTAGCTTTGGATCAACACACTAACCAAGATACACCATTAATAAAAGAACACCCATCCACTCATAGAGATCACTTAACAACATGGGAGTTATGAGGAGACTCGGCAGAAAGCCGCTTGAGAGCCCAGGCAATAAGAACCACGGCAATCAGAAAGAACCCTGCAGAGAAAATCATATCCTCAGCTCCCTCGAACGTCAAAACGGCGCCAAGAGTGAGAATACCCACAGCTACCCCAACGAAAAAGAATGGATCACGAGACGATTGACGGGAGAAATAATAGGTAAGAGTCAATGCAAAATTATTATTTAATATAGTTCAGTTCTAGCATTAACAAAGGATTTGGAGAAATTTGAAATCAGGTAGATTATTTTTCATACTCCTCATCTCACTCCTTCTGTTCGGATTGATTAGTTGGAGTTTAGGACAAGAACTTCAACTCAATCCAGAAAGTCAATTGTCTACTAGACAGATAGCTCAATTTGGAGTGACCGCTCAAGAAATCACTAAAATTCAAACAAATACTGAACAGAAGTCGATTAACGAACCAGTTTTCAGTTATGTTAAGCATTCCTTAGAAACAGACGAGGATGGAAAAAGGTTCAATATAACTGTCCAGAATAACGGTGATCCTGCCACAGCGGGTATTGTACTTATCACATGGGAAAAAGTCTATTATGAATTATCACTAGTTGATGGGCAAGGAACTCTTGAGGAGGATGTTGTAGACCTCGACTTAAATGGTAATGGGGATAAACTGGATACTTTCGATGTTACGTGGTACCCTAATGACGACCGCCAATATGACGCTATCATCAATGACGGGGTTCAAGATATTCATGCTTACTCCCTTTGTGAGGGGCCACCTGAAGACCCATGGTACAACCGGACATATTACCTCAACGGAGAGCATAAACTGTTCCAGCTAGGCACTGAAACCCATTTTCTCTATATCGCGGGAAAAGAACTAGCTGCTTTCGGTTTAGGTAATGGAGTCCTTCTAAAAC
>CAZALJ010000378.1:0-2398 GCA_964485715.1 uncultured archaeon | reverse complement strand
CCATTTATTCTATACAAGGGAAAAACTAGATGAGGTATCCATTTGTCCCCAGTGTTCTCATGGATTTATTCCAAAAATGGGGAATTGTCGTTTAAAGCAGTTCACTTGCACTAATTGTCAGCAAGAATATAGATTAATAGAGCTACTTCAACAACCTGAAAATTCTTTATCAGCAAGACAAATAGCTATTGAATTCTTTTGTCAAGAATGTGGGACACGTGATTATAAAACTGTAACGGAGAAAGATCGAGATCAGTTTCTTGGAGTTCAAGCAGAATTTAAGAATAAAAAGGATGGCCTCATATATCCTCATGAACTTCTGCCTGATAATGGGAAAAACATATCAAACCTGAGAAATTATGGTTTTAGACGATTTTCAGATCTTTTTAATGAGAGACAATTATTAAGTTTAAGTCTCCTGCTAAAGGAAATATCACAAGTCTCGGATCAAAATATTAAGGAATTTCTCTTGGCAGCGTTTTCTAGTAGTTTAGAATTTCATACAGTAATCTGTCCTTATAATTACACGATGAAACAAATTGTGAATGTCTTTAACTATCAATCTTTCCTAGTACCGACCATGTATGTCGAAAATAATGTTTGGGGTACTAAGAAAGGGAATGGAACGTTTATTACTTACCTTGAGAGGATAAAGAAAGCTAAAGCTTATTGCAAATCACCTTTTGAAATAGCCATTCAGAACAACAGGATAGTTCGGATCCCTGTTAACGGGGATAATATTGAAGCTAATTCTGTTGAAACCTTTCAGATGTTACAATCAAGTTCTAAAGCTGACACATTACTTATACCTAATACATCAGAAGATCTTCAGATGTTAGGTATTCCTCAGGCTTCTGTCGACATTGTGGTAACTGATCCTCCTTATTTTGATTTTATACAGTACTCTGAATTAGCAAATTTTTTCTACGTCTGGTTGAAAATAGTCTTGGCCTCTCAATATCCTGTTTTTCGATCAGATCTCATCCAAATGGATCGAGAAATAGGTACATTACAAAAAGAGGAGAAATTCCTCAATAGAATAACAAAAGTATTTCAAGAATGCCATAAAGTATTAAAACCAGAAGCTCCTATGGTTTTTACTTTTCACCACTCTAGCGTTACCGCGTGGGTTATGATTCTTGAAGCGCTAAATATTAGCCAGTTTCTAATAACTGCAGCATTTCCAGTTCAGAGCGAGTTTCGTGCCCGACCTGTTAAAGGAAGAAACTTTGATATAATTCTTGTTTGTCGAAAAATAAATAGTAAATTACTTTCAAAAGAACCAATGAGTTGGAAAACCTTAGAGTCAAAAATTCAAAAAATAGTAGAAGATATTTCGACTTTCCCAAAACAGAACCTGAATGTATCAGCATGGGAAGAGATTTTTGCCGATTTCCTTCCAAAAATTGCACTAAACTATGTTCAAAATCCTTTAGTAAACCTAGAAGAAATCTTATCAGAAATTTTCAACCATCTAAAAAACATAAAAATGCTTTCTAATTAAGAGATTTTTCAGTGACAATGGACGAAAATTTTTTACGAGACGAATGAAAAAGAAATAAAAGTGATTTTCATGACTGGAGAATACTTTGGACAATTATTGAAGGATAAAAAAATCCATAAAAAAGGAACTGAGCTATTTATTAAGCTTGTTGAATCAATAGAAGTAGCTTATGATAAATACGAAAAAGCGTTGAAAGTTTGGCAAGGTGGGGACTATGAAAGAGGTTATACACTAAGAGATGAAATAATTCAACTAGAAAAGGATGCGGATGAAGTTAAAGATATTTTCTTTGAAGCTATTTTTAGAAAAAAGGCATACCTTCCACAGATAACAGAAGAACGTTATCGTGTAATGCGAAATGCTGATCGTTTACTAGGCCGAATTGAAAGAGCTGTTCGAATTTTATGTTTGAAAAAGCTTGATTCAGAGTATTTTCCTCATGAACTCGAAGAAATTGTTGACACAACAGAAGATGTAGTGGAAGATTTTGTGGAAGCAAATAAACTCTTTTTCAGTGATTTTGAAGCAGCTGCAAAACTTGCACGAAAAATAGAAGAGAAGAGGGATAAAGTACGCGATCTTTTCTACATTGTCTTGGAAAAAGTTGTCAACGACGAAGTTCCACGAGGGACTAGACGAGTACTTAACGCAACTACTCGCATTAGCATTGAAGCAGAGGAAGGAACTGATTATTTAAAGGTGCTCATAGCAAAACACAGCTAAATTGATCATAGGTGCAATACCTTGACCGATGCGATTATTATAGCTGCCGCTCTTCTCCTTGGTTTCGTTGTTGCATTCACTATTGGTGCCAATGATGAAACTATGACTCCAGCGGTAGGTGCTGGCTTGCTTTCATTGAGTGTTGCAGTTCTTATTGGTGGTATATTCAAT
>CAZALJ010000377.1:0-2416 GCA_964485715.1 uncultured archaeon | reverse complement strand
CCAACGTAGCGACGTCTATATTTTTACCAAATGTCTTTGGATAGACCAGATTAAAATCTAGACGCGACCGTATATTCTCTAGATAAGAAAAAATGGAAAATATGGCAAAAGTTTGATGAATCTGAGTACCAAACTCCATAATATTCCTAGCTGTTTGTTTAAGAAAATTATCTGGATTTTCCTCCCCGAGAGCTACCTCGAAAATAAGTGTATTAACCCCGTAACCTAGGGCAGAGAACAACGCTCTATAAAAAGGCAGAATATCTGACGCTTTCTTTACTTGAAAAGATAAGGGATCAAGCTTTGTGATCTTATATCTAGTTATCATTTTTTGGACTGTTGAAAAGTGGGAATCTGGGATCTGGTGTTCTAGTGCTGGAAGAACATCCTGTACTTCTACTTTAGTTTGCATTGTTATTAATCTAAAGACTATCTGCATGTATTTCCATGCTGTGAGAGTCAATCCAGTTGAAAATTGCTCACAGAAATTTCGAATGTACGGAATAATTAGTTTTTCCTCTTTCTCATAACCCTTTAACATATCATACCCTATACGGGATAATGTTCCTGCTAGATCATATTCTTCGTTAATTTTAGCCGTAAGCTGCTCTATTGCGTTTATAAATCCGCCAATTTCAGGATCAATAAGAAAAAGAAGGGGAAATTCACGTCGAAATTTAGTAAAAATTTCATCTTCAAGACGAGTATGTAGATTAACTTTCGTAACTTCTTGGAGCGCAAAGTCGTCAAGAACTGTTTTTAAGTCATCTTTCTCGAAATCTTGGATTATCTCTTCAAGAGCTTCAGCGACTTTTCCCTGTTTTTCAATATTCTCTATTTCAGAACGGAAATGTTTTATGAAATCTTTTTTCAATGAATCAATTTTTGGGAATGTTACCAGAGCATGAGGATCTTCACTTGTCAAGAATTCTAGCATATCCTGCGCTAAGTCTGTTAATAGATCATTTCTCTCAGATTTCACTCTCGGATGGAGATCATTGTATTTTCCTTTATATTCTGAGACTTTAACTAAGGTAGCAGAATACTCATAATCGTTAAAGGATTTTAATACTACCTGATTAAGAGCTGAGAAAAATAGGTTCTTATCCAAGGGAATCGATTTATGTTTCCGGGCTTTCTTGACACTCTCCAAAAAGAGATCTAGGACATCATTAACTCCCAAGGCCCGGAATTCTCTTGTTATCCGTTGATACACTTCAGTTTGAATTGTGTCCTCCGCAAAAATGGTAACAAGGTGTTCATAATAGTCGACCAAATCTGGAGCCACAGTGAGATTATCGGGAGAGATCAATAAGAATTGTCCAACGAGTTCCCCTGTTTCGTTTCTAACAAGAAATCTGCCAGTTCTATTGCTGTGACTTCCACCTACAAATCGTCCAGTATCGCCACCAATCTCTCCACCCAACATCGCTTGGACAGCAGTTAACCCACCAGTGTATACTTGTTCATCAAGGTCTGTTCGCAATCCAGGCTGTCCTAGACTGATCAAACTCAAACCTGAAACTGAAGCCAGACTAACCCAGACCACTGGTTTGAAATCATAATCGGTCACTGTTAAAATCTCCACTTAATAGAGTACGCTCTATTGAAAGCGTTTAATTATATACAATTATAAAGGATGCATAAATTATTCATATATAAATTTCGAAGTGACAGAATAAGAAACAAGCAAACGCGCATCTAACTCTAGAACAGCCAATAAATAAGGCATGAGAAGTTCTTACGAAGGCGTTGATTCAGTGTTTCGGAAAAAATTGCGTGATCTATTGAAAATGATGGGTGTAGGAGCCGAGATTGACGATGAGATGCTTGATAGCTTACAGAGACAACTCTTTCAGCTCCTAGATTTCGATGATACTTTAGCTGGAGGAATAACATTCAAAACGGGTTCCATTCTCACTACTGTCCAAGTAGATAATTATCAAGAACTTCGAGATCAATTATATCGGAGCTATCGAATCGGTGAACATCCTGAAAAATTAAATTTACGCTTAATAATGACAAGTCTCTGCCTTTATTTAAAGGAGGATCGTAAATGTCAGGTTACTGATGATATTTGTGTCTTCCAGGAAGAGGGGATATCAAGATGGTGGGAATGTGAAATTGTTCAAGCATCATGTCAAAGCGATAATGAAGAATGGAAATAAATTATGGGGTTCGTAACTGTTGTTTCATAAATAGACAAATATGGACAGTTATAGACCAATAGGAAAAGAAGGATTTACGGGAAAAAGGGAAACAGAAAGCAAGACAACGAAAGAGAAAGGGGATAGAGCTTAAATCATAGAAATAACAAAGCATTAAATCTACATCATGAGATTATGGTTAAAATGATGGACTAAGTAACCTCTTGGTAGTAAAATAACGGGAATTAAGCCAGCTTGATTTGGATCAC
>CAZALJ010000376.1:0-2438 GCA_964485715.1 uncultured archaeon | reverse complement strand
AAACTTTGATATAAGTGGGCATTATTCACGGTTTGATATCTTTAATAAACCATTATATTGAAAAAATTTGGAATAATTATTTACAGAATAAGCTATATTAACAGCTAGTTGATATATTCTAGATGAGGTGAACCAGTATTGAAAATTCGACAAAAAGAAACAGCTAAAGATAAAGTAGATACGAGAGGTTGGAACCAATGGGGTTGTGAACCATCAACTTTTAACTGGGAATATAATGAGGATGAAACTGCATATGTATTTGAGGGTAAAGTCATTGTTAAAACCCCTACAGAAGAAGTCGAAGTAAGAGGTGGTGAGCTAGTACAATTTCCAAAGGGATTAAAATGCACTTGGAAAGTGATTGAGCCTATAAGAAAGGTATATACCTTTCAGAAATTTGATTGGGACGCTTGGGAAAAATCTTTAGGCGATTAGTTCTACTTCAAGTGAGTTATTGCTTTAAATTTCTCGATCATTTAGTACTTCTTCAGAATATGATTCTGAAGAAGAAAAAGAATAATTTGTCGTTCAGTTTAATTTGGATTGAATTTAATAACAATAGTAATGACCTGTAGAAGGGGATAGGAGTTTTCAAATTGATCAAAATAGATGGCATTCGATTATATATCGAATTCATTAATGGTTGAAAGCACAGAGGAGAGTAATAAGAGGTGAAAATAAAATTTAAGGAAAATGAATGATTTTATACTTGAATTTAGTTGCTTAAATTCGTCAATTAGATGACCATATAAGTCATATAAGATATTTCGAGGCAATATTATGGAAAAAATCATAGAGTGTGTTCCCAATTTTTCAACTTCTGATTCTCCTGTGATAAAAGAGATTGCTGACGCAATTGAAGCAGTTGAAGATATTAAGTTGTTAAATGTAGATCCAGATGATGATTATAATAGAGTTGTTATTACCTTTGTAGGAACCCCAAAATCTATTGGGGAAGCGGCATTCCAAGGTATTGTTAAAGCTACCGACCTCATTGATATGAGGAAACATAAAGGTGAACATCCTAGGATAGGAGCAACTGATGTTTGCCCTTTCGTCCCAGTTAAAGGAGTAACAGATGAGGAATGTGTGCAAATAGCCCGCCAATTAGCTGAAAGAGTTGCTAATGAATTGAAAGTCCCTACTTACTTGTATGCAAAAGCAGCTACCAGTGAGGAAAGAGTAAGACTCCCTAACATTCGTAAAGGAGAATATGAAGGCTTACCTGAAAAGATAGTGGATCCTGAATGGAAGCCTGATTTCGGTGAATCAGTCTTCAATGAACGCTCTGGAGCATATGTCATAGGAGCTAGGGATTTCCTTATCGCTTATAATGTGAATATTGACTCCGAAGATGTGGAGATAGCAGTAGAAATTGGTCGAATTGTTAGAGAAAGTGGGTGGTGGGTAGAAAAAGATGGACAGAAAGTGCGAGAACCAGGATTGTTCAAAGGAATTCAAGGCATGGGAGTGACCCTTGAGAGACCAGATCGTAAATTAACACAAATTTCTATGAATGTAATGAACTACAAAGAACTAACAAAACCCCATGAAGTATTTGAGAAAATCAAAAGCTTAGCTACTGAAAGAGGCGCAAATGTAACAGGAAGCGAAATTGTTGGTCTGATTCCTCTCGAAGCTATTCTAATGGCTGGAAAATACTATGCTCCAGATGAAGAGGATCATGGTCAATTAATCAAAATTGCTATCGATAACCTTGGTTTAAGCGATCTTGACGAATTCATACCCCAAGAGAAAATAATTGAGTTGATGATAGAATGACGGATACCAAACTGATTGATCTAACTATATCTGATTTTATTAAGGAATTAGCATCAGACAAGCCAGCACCAGGTGGTGGTAGTGTAAGCGCATTGGGTGGTGCCTTAGCTGCTGCTCTAACCACCATGGTTGGTAATTTAACTGTAGGAAAAGAAAAATACTCCGATGTTCAAGAAGAGATGGAAGAACTTGTAGTAAATGCGACTGAATTCTATAAAACACTCAATACATTAATTGATGAAGATACTGAAGCTTTTAATCAAGTTATGAGTGCTTATAGAATGCCAAAAGATAAGCCAGAAATTCGTTCAAAAGCAATTCAGGAGGCATTAACTCGTGCCGCTGAAATTCCATTTAAGGTTGCAAAGACTAGCTTTGAAGTTTTGGATTTAGTTTTGGTTGTAGCGGAGAAAGGTAATAAAAATGCTATTACAGATGCAGGTGTTGCTGCGTTATTTGCTGAGTCATCCATCCGAGGAGCATTATTCAACGTAAAAATTAACATTATGAGTATTAAAGATGAAGAAGTAAAATCAAAATTTAGTCATGATATGAACGACATGCTTGCTCAGCTAGCTTCTAAAAGGGAAGCGATAATGAAGGTCGTTGAAGCTGAACTGGCATAGTTTCATTTATTTTTTTTGGAAAATTGCTTT
>CAZALJ010000375.1:0-2445 GCA_964485715.1 uncultured archaeon | reverse complement strand
GAATATGTAAGATATAATCGTACAGTCCAACGAACAGAATAGTTAAAGCAGGTAATTCTATTAACGCAGCAAAAAATACTTTACATCATTTTTTTAGTGTTATGGGTTTTCTTTCTCTATCATCTACAATAAGAAGACGAAAAAACCCCATGAAAATTAAGAATTACTTCCCTGTTCTAAAATTATTTAAGTTATGTATTCAATGGTTTACATCGATTGATGTGAGACTAATATCTAAACGATTAGTAAGGGTCGTCCCTATTTTTATCTTATTCTTGGTTTCATTAGTAGTAGCTCTTAATTATTCTAGCGCGTTGAATGCTTCATTCGGAGTCCAACCAAATGATTCCTGGGTTTTCACTGTAAAAAAAGCACGAAGATATTTTGAATATTCTGTCGGATGGTTTGATTTTTCATCTTTAACAAAAGGCTATCGTTTGGGGGATGATTTAGTTCCCGAACTGGAAGAAATTAACCTAACTATTCTTTCCATTCAATCAGTAGATCAAGAATCAATAACGTATCAGATCAGCTGGGAAAACACGTCAATAAAAGTTAACAGCTCATCAGTATTATCTGAATATGGAATCCAAGAAGCTTTGGGACGGGGTGTTTTGGGAAATGGATATGATTTCTTGATAAGTGATTCAGGCGTCAGTATAGGTGAGTGGGTCTTTGTAGTACCTGTGAATATGTTGTTATCAAATCCTTTACAGATTTGGAATCAATCCACCCTACCGGGTGCATTAGAAGGCATGGAAACAATCCTGGAATTAGGTGATTCAGATAATGAGAGAGATTATCATATGTGGATACTCTACGAAGGTAATATGAAAAATGCGAGTGAGGAAATTGATTTACAATTTTCCTTTGGTGCAGATTTCCGTTGGGAAAAAAGCACAGGAGTGCTTCTAACATACGAAATAACAGCCCATATGACGGGATCTTACAAACAATCTTTCAATGCTGCTTTCGATCTAGATCTAAAGATAGATCGTTCTGATTTAAATGAGTTTCTAGGGAAAAATGCTGCTGGATTTGATCTAATTGTATTAATATCAGGATTAATGATCTTAGTAGCCAGTAGAATTTATTTACGAAAAAAATTTTGAACCATATTCAATTTTAAGATATTTTAGTTCAATAAGTTAAAACAACAGGAAAAAAACCTTATAATTTACTTAATACCCAGATTTCTAAAAGGAACTTGTTTATACATTCAATGCATCTCTTTTTCTCCAGTTACAATCCCAGAAGAAGCCGAAATCAAAGACCTCATCCAATGTTATACTATTATTTTTCCTTGTAAAAATTTCTTGATTAATTGTAAAAAGTATTTTACTGGCTGTAAAAAGTTTTTTACCAGTTATTTGACGCTGTCTGAATCCATAAACTTTTAAATAATATTTATTTATTGGTTACATGGATTAAAACCCAATATTAACAAAATAAAAGGGATTAAGGTGTGAATAAATGCCACTGGAATTATTAGAATTGCAAAAAATTATTTGGATCCTATTACCTTTACTAGCTCTTGAACTAAGCTTAATTATTATAGGTCTTTGGGATTGGAATAAGAAAAAGAACATATTAGGTCAAAATAAAATACTCTGGCTTTTGATAATCCTTATTTTTAGCATGGTTGGACCTATTATCTATCTAGTCTATAGTCAACGATTAACGACGTACTCAAATGAAGATAGTGACGATTGGGGGATATAGAATGGACGCAGCTATTGAAATTAATAATTTGTCAAAAAATTATGGTAGAATCAAAGCTCTTGACAATATTCGACTTATTGTACCTAAAGGTTCAATTTTCGGTTATTTAGGACCTAATGGAGCTGGAAAGACCACTACAATGAAAATATTAATGGGACTTCTTCATTATCAATCTGGATCAGTTAGAATTTTTGGACAAGAAGTTCAAACCTCCTCAGTTGAATTACGACGAGAAATAGGGTTCTTACCTGACGTTGAAATGCCCCGTAATATTTCCATCTTAAGATTTTTATCATTGACTGCGAAAATGAATAGTCTTTCTCTTAAAGAGAACCGAATTTCAGAGGTTTTGAGTCAATTAGGCCTTCAGAAACTAAAGAATAGGAAAATTGGCAATTTATCGAAAGGACAAAAACAAAGAGTTGGATTAGCTAATGCATTATTAACTGATCCACCTTTATTAATCCTCGATGAACCTAATAGCGGATTAGACCCCATAGCTCGGGTAAAAATTCTTACAATTTTGAATAACTTGGCCAAAGCAGGAAAAACAATTTTCCTCTCCAGCCATATCATAGGTGAGGTTGACAAGATTGCGACAGATGTAGCTATTATTCACAAAGGTCAAATTATCGAGCAAGGCAAACGATCGGAGTTACAAAAGCGATTTTTGCAGCATGGGAAATATGTTATTGCAGGAAAGTTAGATATTGATAAAGTAAT
>CAZALJ010000374.1:0-2473 GCA_964485715.1 uncultured archaeon | reverse complement strand
GAATTCAATTACCAAACTTATTGGATATTTTTTTTTCCAAAAGTTATGTGAAGACACGAATAGAATCCAGACTCGGGTCTCAATTGTAAATGTTTTCACGAATCTCATAACTGTTCTTTAAACTTGATAAACACTTGATCCTCCTGGTACAAGTAAAGAAATTCATATGATAATATATATAAAAAAGCTCGAATGAAATGGGTTTAGTGAGGTTGATTAAATAATGATTTTTGTGCAAGCATGATGTATATACCACAATCATCGTATCTTTCAATCTCTGGGTGTATCTTACCCTGAATAACCAAAACATTATGGCAATTATAACAAATTTCAAGGTCATTTTCCAAAACCAATACAAGATCCCCACAATTAGAACATTTAACTACAGTTAATGGACATTTGACCCCCCAATCATGAATTGAAAAGAACAGCTTTTAAGAAGCAATAAATTCCTTAGAATTGAATATTTTCGTGGTTTGAGTTTCTCGAGGTTTACAGGTGCAAAAGTCTGACTCAGAAAATTCTTTTCAGGCGTCACAAGAGTGTGTGTTATTACTCCCACTTCCTTTAGATGAGCGTCAACAGTTTTTGAATAAGGAAACGCGTCAACTCTTAAGATCCGCTCATTATCGTATTTTTAAAGAGTTCAAGATAAGACCAAACAACCCAAAATATTTATTCTCGCCTAATCGTCTTCAGGAGATCCAATTCGAGATTGAGAATACCCCCCTTATTGTTATTGGCTCACATCTTTCTCCAAAACAGGGCGTTAATCTAGAGGAACTATTGAATTGTCAGGTAATTGATAAATTTGAACTTGTATTAGAGATATTTGCAGAAAGGGCAATGACCGAGGAATCAAAACTACAAATTGAACTCGCGCACTTGAAATATGAGCGTCCACGGGAAAAATTGCGATTAATGCACAAATTAGGATTAGAGGGTGCTTTCCACACCGAAAGAACTGGTTTTTGGGGCCCTGGTGAAAATCCTCTGAATGAATTTGATTCAAATATGACTAAGAAAGAGTCACATCTTAAGAAAAAACTCGCTGTGTTAAGCAAACAACGTGAAAAACGGCGCTTTTCTCGGAAACGGTATCATCACGATAGCATGTATGTAAGTGTAGTTGGATACACTTCTGCAGGCAAATCTACAATTCTGAATTCCTTGACTAACTCGCATTCCTCTCGTGTAAGCTCACGTTTATTTGAGACATTGGACACACGAATACGCAGTTTTAAGCTTGAAGATCTTAAGGTCTTTATTACAGATACAGTGGGTTTTATAGAGGATCTTCCCACTTTCTTAATTGACTCATTTAAGTCGACATTAGAGGAAAGTCTAGCAGCTGATATACTGTTCATTGTTGTTGATGGCAGCGAACCAATTGAATATATGCTCCAAAAAGCCCAGGTTTCAATTCAGACACTAAATGAGATTAACCCCCATAATTATCGTGTTATTGTACTCAATAAAATTGATCTTTTAGCTGATGAATCTCTAGAAGAACGGGTAGCACTCTTAAAAGGTCATTTTTCCGAACTACCTATAGTTCCTATTTCCGCTCTCGAAGATATTAAGCCCTTAATATCTGAAATAGATAATTTTCGTCCAAAACAGCGCTATAAATGTTCATTTTCCCCTAATTATCAATTCCGTGCGTTTTGTTATGATTTTACAAATGTAGAACATGAAACATTTGAAAATGGTGATTGGGAGATGATAATCAGCCTCCGAAAACCCAAGTATGGGTTAGAGATACTTAAACATCGTGCGCAAACTCTAGGAATTAAGGTTGAAATGGAGTCAATTTAAACTGAAATCTCGCCGTACGCTCCTCATTTGGAGCCTTATTGTGATATTTGGATTAGGAGCTATTCCCTCTGAGAAAACATTAGGCTTTATTGATCCTGACATTCAATGGAACCTTATAGATGTTGGAGCCGAGAAAGCTTGGGAATACACACAGGGCAGACCTGATATCGTTGTAGCTGTAATTGATAGTGGAGTCGATTTTAGCCACCCCGATCTAGTTAATCAGTCTTGGAATAATCCTAAAGAGATTCCTGGTAATGATAAAGATGATGATAACAATGGATATACTGATGACATTCTTGGTTGGGATTTCCGTGGTGACGATAACGATCCATCCCCTGGCCATGAACATGGAACGTTTGTCGCTGGATTATTGGCGGCTGATAATGATGATGATATTATTGTAGGGATCGCTCCAAATATTCGGTTAATGGCTATTCGATTTCTTGATAATAACAACGAATTTTCTGGAGACGACTGGGGAATGTTTGAAGAAGCGATAAATTACGCTGTTGCAGAAGGCGCAAACATAATTCACCTATCAATACAAGCCAATGGAATTCCACCACCAACATTTCATTCAGCTATAAAACGCGCATATGACAATGGAGTAGTCATTGTTAGCGTAACTGGTAATAATAAGGATCATGTCACT
>CAZALJ010000373.1:0-2495 GCA_964485715.1 uncultured archaeon | reverse complement strand
GCTAATTGAAAGATCAAGAATCAGCTATGGGGATTACGTAATGGCAAAAGACGATATACACGCATCTATTCGTCAAAGTTCTCGAAAAAGACCTGATATAGATGATCACGAAATAGAAGAGTGGTTAACATTAGCCAATTTTCCTGAAGATACACGAGTGAACTTAACCCCTCGTGGGCGTAGGTTCATTTTTCAAAAAGATATTGTCTTGAAAAGTCTTGAACCTGTAGTCAGTCGTGCGCAATGGTCTCGTTATCGTTCTAATCCCGAAATGTCAATTCCTCTTTCTACAATTCGTCTTTTAGTAGAAAACAAACGCGAATTATTCATGACATCGTTTACTGTAACAACAATTGGTACAAAAAAGAATCTCCTTCCTATTAAGCTTCCAATCAAGACTCAAGGCAATTCTCTTACTAAGCTCTTGGCATTGCTTGCATTGTCCAAAAACGTCTTCTTAACTGGTACTTATCAAACAAAAGATAAAAAACAGGTAGAGAGTCTTATAGAGGCCTTTGATTCAATATTTGATGTCCATCTCTGTCCTGAAGGTGAGATCACTCAGAATCAAAGAGGTTTTTATGTTAAAATCCCCGTACAAATTTGCTCTGCAATAGTTAAAGCATTCACAGGGGATTTTCAAGCTAGGAACCAAGATATCATTCGTTCTATCAAAAACTGCCAAGATGAAAAAGATATTGTTGATTTTGTAATAACATGGCTTGAATTTTCGAGAAACTATAGTGACCAAGAATATATCTATAAATTCAGGGTTAATGACGAAACTCGTGGACTAATCGAACTTATTAAAAAGATTGGTGTCAAGTATAACGATGGGATGATCAGAGGGAAGATCAAAGATAGTAGTAATATTCAGAGTAATATTCCTGTTTATCTGATCCCTAATAATGAAGATAATAGAGTAATTCTGAGTGCTCATTCTTCTCGAGGGGAGCGTCTTCAAGCTAAAATTCAAAACCAAGAGGAGTGGATTGAAGAATTAAAGCTGATCAAAGAAGATCTTGAAAATAAACTAGAACGAGTAACAGCAAGTAGTAATGAAAGTCTAATTTGGTCCCGCGCTGTAGACGAACGAGATAAAGAGAATCTTACGGAAAAGCTAGAGGAATTCGATCGAATTCTTCAAAAGACTCGTCGTGAAACTGCAGAATTAAAACGGATTTTAAATCAAAGTGATATGAGTACTTCTGATGAACCCATAACTATTGATGATATGACAGCTCCAAACGTGATCGATGGTCTTGATCGATTACGAAAGGAAGTTGATCGCTTAAAAGAGCAATTATCTGAAATTAGTCGTCCATCACCTAAGAAGGAATTGAGCTATAAAGTAACACAAGAAATTACAATGAAATCAGAACCCAGCTCTTTCCTAACAATTGATTCTGATCCTCAGTCATTAATAAAAACCTTTTTAGCTCATCCTGACAACTGGATTTTATTCATACTGAGTGCAAAACAGGCTCTTTCTCATGAACAGATACGTAACATCTTAGGAATACCTGTAGAAAAGCGTTTGGATTTACATAAACGACTTAATGATTTTGTAGACAGGAGAATTTTGAAAGTTGAAAGTTCACCCGATGGAGAAGAACTCTACAGAATAGATAGATGGCAGCAATCCGATCTTATAAGTAATTATATTACAACGCTTTTAGGTAACAAAGAGCTTATTCCCTTAGAAATCCGCCAGCTGGTACGTAATATTTTGCGTTAATTATTAACTCCCCTCTTTTTAATATATTGAAATCAGTACGGAACCCTGTTACTTCAACAATTAAACCACACTTTTTTGTACTTCTTGAAATATGTATTTTTTGTAAAGCTAATTTTCATAGATATAGAAAACTAAAGAGTTATTTTCTTAAGCAAGTAAATGATCCCTGTTAATGATTTTGATTATAGGTCATCTATTATTTTCAAAGCTCGTAACAATTCCTCTTTGTCAGTTGTTTTTTCTGTGAGAACACTAACTGGTTTTTCTTTCTTGAATTCGTTTTTTTCTGTTATTTGAAGTCGGCTTTGAAACGGTTGAAGTTGATCTGAAGAAGTGGTGACTTGATCACTGCTTTCCTTCGGTTGAGGAGACATTGATACACTTGGAATGGAAATTCGTTCAAAAGCTTCTCTTATTTTAACGATTTCCTCTTGGAGTTTATCGATTTTTTTATTTTGCTCTTGAATTTGATCTCTTAGCAGCTTTGCAACCTTAGTTAGGGTCTGGATCTTTTTAGCATTTACTTCAACGGAAAATTCGGCTGCCATCTAAATCACATACAAAAAAATCCTAGCTGAATTAATTTATTATCTTATTTAGAGTCAATATTATAAGGATTTAACTAAATGATATATATCGATTTAACTTCCCCTAATTCGAAGCTAATCATAATAATGAGCTTGTCTTATAGTTTAATCTATGCTCAGTTTGAATTAACGTAAACAAGAGTCCTCCATTTTATAAAGCTCAAATAAAA
>CAZALJ010000372.1:0-2498 GCA_964485715.1 uncultured archaeon | reverse complement strand
ACTAGGTCCGCGTCTGCCCATTCGTCTGCTCCACTTGCTGCGGGAACAGTCGCAAATAGGGTGAGAAGACTGAATACAAGCGCACCTAGAATGAGTACTGTTTTCATTTTTCTCATATTGTTATTTCACACCTGTTTTTGTGATTCAAGACCGTTAAATCTTGAACGCTGTCTAGTCATGTTATGGATTATAAAAATATTATCCATGATGCATCATCGAAATTGCTATAAAAGATACTTCTTTGCTTGAATCCCGAATTAGTTAAGCTCCATCTGTAAAGTACTTTTGCATTCACCAAAAACTTTTATAGTTCGGAATGTGAAATTCTTTTCTCAGATATCTAGAGAAAATTCTATAACCAAAGCTAAACAAAGCCGCTAATTGATAATATCAGGTGACATGATTGGTAGATGAAAGCACAACTAGTAGCATAAATAACCAAAAATTCTCTGTATTAATCATTATTGCCATCATTGCCGGAATATGGGGCTTTTTGTTCCCAGGCAAATGGTCAATGGCAGTTCCTATATCTTTTTTTGGTGTTAACATACCAACTTCAACAGTATTAATCACATTTGTATCCCTCTCACTATTTTTCATGGTCTTGGGTCTTCTGAGGGACTGGCATATTAAAATTGGTCCTTCTATAACTTTACATTCGAGGGAACTGCTGTTTCTAGGATCTTTCCTTATTATTATCGGAGCCTTTGCATTTAATGGATTCATTATTGTAGATTTCTTCCTGTATTATTACGAAATGGGAATAATCTTACTTTACTCAGTCATTAGTCTTACACTTTTACCCAGCGCTGCAGCTGTACTTCTTGGGGTGTTAATGCTCTCGATATGGTTTATTTTGATAAGAAAGAAATCTGATATTCCAATTGGAAAATGGACTATTCCTCCCGCTCAAGCTTCTAATTTATTAATTGCAGGATTTGTCTTGCTTATTTCAAGCATTCTTCTCTCACAGTTATATCAACCAAAATATGATATGTATGGCACGAAAGAAGATGAAGGTACTACCATTGCTAGGATTATTGAACCTCTCAGTAATGTTTTTTCACGACATCTAGTTACTGCGTTGTCTGACTTTCATTTACATCAAATTATCTATGTTTATCCGCTAGTTCTCCTATTCTGTGGCATTTATACCCTAAAATTATCCATCAATATACCATCACACACGATTTTTGATGAGAAATTCAAAGAGTCTATAGAAAGGACATACAAAAAATTCATGCGCTTTATGACTCTTGCTATTAGTATACTTTTAATTTTAACAGTGGCTTCATTCATATCGGTTGCTCTCGTATGGGCTATTGGTTTGGATAGCAATCAACTTCTGTATGACTCTCTCAAATTAATATTTCAAAATGGTGCTGGATTGGTTATATTATCATTAGTTATTCTCGTACTTCTCTATCTTCCTAAGGGCATAAGACCGTTCTTAGATTCACGAACCCTTCGTTACGCTGCGAGACGGATGCTAGGCATGCTTCCAATGTTCATTGGAATTTCGATCATTTGCTATACCCTTATGGCATCAACAGGTAATCCTGTGGATCTGATCATTTCTAGAATACCCCCAGGAAGAAACCGTGATGTGGTTCATGCGAGTTTGATGCGAATTTATGGTCTCAATGCCCCCATTCACAGTCAATGGTTTAATTGGTTTTTCCACTTTGCTATGGGAGATTTGGGGAATTCAATCATTAACGGGCGCTTTGTCTTTGACGAAATGTTTACTCGATTAATACCCACCCTAGAACTTTCGATTATTCCTCTTCTTTTAGCTCTATTTATTGCCATCCCCTTTGGCATTTATGCTGCTCTAAAGCAATACGCGTGGCAAGATAATGTAGTTGCAGTTTTTGCATCTTTTTCGCTTTCTATACCAATTTTCCTATTAATATTACTTTTAGTCATTGCATTCGGATTTTATATTCCAATACTTCCTCCTGCGAATAGGAATATGACCATCGAAGCCGCTGTAGGTGTCGACCTTCTATACGTGGATCTCTTTTTCAATACCTTCATTAACGAGATCATTGATTGGTACACTTGGGATCTTTTATTCCATCTGGTTATTCCTATAATAGCTGTCACATCCGTTTCACTTGCGCTTTATGTGCGTTTAATTAGGTCTGGATATCTTGAAGTAATCCAACAAGACTACATCCTATCAGCTCAGGCTTATGGTTTTAGGGATAAAACTATAATCTTCAGACACTCACTGAGAAATGTCTTGATCCCCATTGTAACGTATATAGGTATAACTATTGGTGGTTTATTAGGAGGAGCGCCTCTCACTGAAACAACATTAAGCTGGCCAGGTCTTGGCGCCTTTGGCGTGACATCAATCCTTGCTTACGATTACCCCGTCGTCATGGGTTTAATTATGGTCACAGCAGTGCTAATTTTATTTGCGAACCTCTTTACAGATTTAATCTATTCGGTCATTGACCCGCGGGTTACCCTTTAACTAAATATGAGAA
>CAZALJ010000371.1:0-2498 GCA_964485715.1 uncultured archaeon | reverse complement strand
CCAATAATTGAAAGAATAATGTATGTTTCCGATATTCCCCTCAAGCATATTTTTGTCAGTAACATATGAATTAATCAAGCCAAATTGTTACAATGATCTACATTGCCACAATATAGTTCTATCTTAACAGGTATTCATCCCCTCTCTGAATCTTTAATCAAAAAAATTTTCGATTTCAAGTATGGTAGGGCCTCTTCACCTAACCATGTAAAAAAGGCGTTTGAAAAGGATATTAAAGATTTATTAGCCCTATTATCACAAGTTTTTCCCATAGCTATCTCTACTGGAAATTTAGGGTGGTGGGATCTTTTTAGACCCTTTTCAGAGGAGTTACAAGGACTTACTCACAAAGGTAATATTGGTAATCTTCCTGTAGCACGCAATCCATTGACCAATACCTTTTATCGCCAACCAATTGTCAAAGGAGAAATCTCCCATGAAGGTTCAATTCTTCAGGTGGCAAAACATCCTTTCTTAGAAGGTAATATTCTTCAAACAAGATTCTTACCAGACAATCTCAAGAATACTGGCTGGAGTTTGTGTTTACCAGGGCCTTTTACCTTTTCGAGAGCTGCTACTATTAATCTGGAGGGACAGAAGGTGTATAAGACAAAAGATGATCCTATGATCGATTTTGCTCGAATCCTGAAAAAAGAACTCAACTATCTTTCTTCAGTAGGTTTTTCTCATGTTGTCATTGATGAGAGCTCTATTGCTTGGGAGCCAGTTGATATTGATAGTGCCTCTTTAATTAGTGATTTATGGAGTCAAATAGTCACTGGATCACCAATGAAGATAGCACTTCACACTTCCTACCATCTGAGTGATGATAAGCTTCAAATGCTAATGGACTCCAAAGCTTGGGCTTTTGGTATCGACTGTATCAGAAATAATCCCCACAAATTGGTCGAATATGATTTTAATGGTAAGGCACTCATAGCTGGTGTAATTGATGCTCAAAGTTATTCTAGAGATGCTGATGGAAAATTATTAGTAGAGGATATTGACAAATTGGTTAAATTAGGAAATGATTTAGCGGATACAAAGGCAAATAGCATTATTCTAGCCCCGACATCCCGCTTGGAATTTGTACCAAGGTCTGTTGCCGATGTTAAGATACAAAAGTTAGGAAAAGCTCTTGAAGAATTACAGTAAAAGAAAGTGATTGTATGACGACCGATCAACATGATCCATTCAATCTTTTGTTATCCACTCACGAAATAGGGTCGATGCGGAAACTTAACGCGTCAATCCTTGCTCTTCAGGGGAGAAAGATCCCTGCGGAACATCTAGAGGAAATTCGTTATTGGTGGCCTAAATTAGAATTAGGGGATCCAGAAGAAGTTATTTCTTTTCTTCTAAATAGGCCTGTTTCCAATTCAAACGATCTCGAAGAGTGGCAGTTTGAAGTTTTAAAGCTTCGATTACGCTTTAATGTCCGTTTCTTAGAAAATACAGATTTGGATTTTGTTTTTAGTGGAGAAGCGTGGAGACGGGAGATGTATGAGCATGCTGCCAAGGATATTGATGGAATATATTTAGAAAAAGAACATATCCGATCTTTTGATGATCGCTTCTACAAACCAGGTGTCCGCGTAAAAGACGTGAAAGTTCAGCGTAAAAAAGCGATTTACATTGATGAACTTGAGTACACTCAAAAAATTGCCAAAAAACCCCTTAGGTTTTGTTTTACTGGTCCTTATACGGTTTTTAATTGGACCATTAAACCCTCGAGTGATTCTCAATTTTTATTTGACTTAGTTGATAATATTTTCATCCCTGAGATTAGAGAAGCAATCAAAACAGGTGCTCGCTTTATCACTTCTGATGAGCCTGCATACACTACTATTCCAGATGATAGAGAAATCTATAAAGAAGCTTACCATAGATTTTTCAAGGGTATTGGTAGTTTTGCAAAAGAACATAATTGTAGGATAGGTTTTCATACTTGTTTTTCTAATCGATACGACATCTTGTATGAGGATCTACCAGACATTCCCTGGGATTATTGTAGTCTTGAGTATGCTAATCGGGATTCTAAAAGACTTGGAACTTCTCACAATGACCGATCTTCATATAAAGAAGGTATAGAAAACGTTGTTCAAAATTATAATGAAGGTAGCCGTTGTAAGTTAGCTCTTGGAGTTCTCGAGGTTCATGCTGATCGTCGTTTCACTGAAAAAGAGTTAACAACAGGAACAGCTTATAATCAATTGCGTGGTCTCATTAGAGACCGGCTTCTATATCAAACAAGATCCTTATACAATGAATTAGGAGAAGAAGGAGCCTTCTTGTTGCTGGTCGCACCAGACTGTGGATTACGACCAGTTCAACGACTCCAAGACCTCCATACTATGCTTTCTGCTATGGTTGATGGAGCACAAGACGCTAGAACATTACTGATTGATGAGTTAAATTTACCTTCTTACAGAACTATTTGAAAGGAGCTTTTCCATGTTTCAGAAATGGAAAATTTCAACCCATTTAAGCATGAAATT